>PYEQ01000544.1 GCA_003017785.1 filamentous cyanobacterium CCP5
CATTTGGGCCTGGAGAGCCGCGATCGCCCCAATATCCACGGCAAACAGGGCTAGGGCTACGGGCGGCACGATGTTTGTGACCAGACCCACCTGGGCTCCGCGCCAGGCGCTTTCGGCCATTACCCGCTGCACCAGCTGGTCTGGGGTATCCAAGGGGTGTTGCCGGCGCAGCTCGGCGATATCTTGCTCCACTTTATTTTCGTCGACCTGTCCGAGGGCGGCCAGCAGCCAGTTGAGGCCAGGTACCCCCTTGGCCCACTGGATCAACGGAAAATGGGCGATCGCGTCGGCGGTTTGGCCGACGGCAGCAAGGGCCCGATCAATCCAGGGCTGGAGGGTTCGGGTCGATGCCTGGAGTTGACGGTTGAGGTCATCAAAATCGATGTCTAACCCCGCAAAGCTAGGCCCATGGGAATTGGAAGATCGAGTCATCTGCAAATTGCGTCGAGAGAAATCAGCCACAGTGTCATCATCCCAGGGATAGAGCCCCTGGCCATCAACCTGGAGAAAGAGTTGTAGACAGGGATTCGGGGGGATCGCTCTGGTTAAACTGATCTAGATTAGCCTGCACCGCCTGTTGAATCTGATCGGTTAGGCACTTAACCGTAGCGGCCTTATCCTGGCTAAATGCTTGGTGATGGGTGCTTAGGTTGATGGGTTCTGCGATCAAAACTTGGGCTTTGCGAAAGCCCTTGGGGGGAGGCTGGTCAATGTCAAAGACCTCCCGCTCCAGGCGAATCAGGGTATCTAGGAACCGCTCCTGGGTGGGCAGCTTGGCCACATAGCCATCGTAGATGGCATCAAAGTTAAGCAGCCGCCGGGTTGCCTGCTCTATTTTTGCCCCCTGGGAACCCGTAGCAGGCTCACTTTGTTCTTGCAGCCGATGGCGAATCCGGTAGACCCGCTCCCGTAAATAGGTATCTGCCGCTTTAATCCCGAGGATTTCTTCGATCTGGCTGACCACGTGGTGTTTGAGAGTATCCACCCGATCGGTCCAAGGGGCGGCTTTGGAGCCAGCTTCTAACCCATATTCCCGTTCCAGGCGGCTTAGCACGGCGGCTCCAATCGCCCTCAGCCGCTCATACTGCGAGGGTATTGATGGGCTTTGGGGGGGATGTAAATCAAGGGCCGCTTCTAGTCGCTCGAGGCTGGCCTGAATCTCCCCGGCCATGTTGCGGGTGTATTGATACTTGATGGCGATCGGCACCGCGTACAGGTCAGGAATCTCCGTCTGCTGTTTGGCAAATCGACTCAGCCCCTGCAGAGCCAGCTGAATGGCTCCAGCGCGAAACGGCATCACCGTATCATTTTGAAAGGAGCAGCCCCCTTCTGGGAAAATCACCAGCTGGCTCTCTGGCTGCCGAATCAGGTCCAGGGTGGCGGCTACACTGGGGCGATCCGGCAGCCCCCGATGGACGGAATACATGCCCAAGCCCTGCAAAAACCGGCGAAATAGCCGGGTAAACCACCGGCTCCGGGTCAATCCCTCTAAGGGAGTCAGAACGCCAGAAATGGAGAACATGACGCTCGGATCAACGAAAGTCTCATGGGCCGCCATGAAGTAACAGGGCCGTTTCAGCTGCCGCGACAGCACAAACATCACGATTGGGTCGTGGAACGTAGGGTGATTGGGCAGCAGCAGCAGCCGATGGCCCTCGACCTGCCGCAGTCGCTGGCGGTGCTCCGGATCAATTTCTAGTTTGAACTGAAACAGCCAGCGGGCCAGGCCGGGAGCCAACAGCTGCACCAGGCGCACCAGCCAGGGCGTTAGCCGGGGCGGAAAGAAATCAGGCACCTCAACCATGGTGTTAGTCCCTAACCGGCCCGATAGAAAGGCCGTTTCACCACTTTGGCGGGGCAGGCCTTGCCGCGAATCTCGACCTCCAGGGACTGCCCTACTTTGGCCAGATCTGGGGGCACATAGGCCAGGGCGATGGGATATTCCAGGGTGGGGGACAGGGTGCCGCTGGTGACGGTGCCGACGGATTTCCCTTCATGGAGCACCGGATAATCGTGGCGGGCAATGTTGCGGCCCTCCATGCGCAGCCCTACCAGCTTGCGAGATAGGCCGTTTTCCTGCTGATCTACCAGGACGGATCGGCCGATGAAATTGTCTTTGCGATCGCAGTGCACCAGCCAGCCCAGTCCCGCCTCCAGGGGGGTGGTGTCATCGGTAATGTCCTGGCCGTAGAGGGCCATGGCTGCTTCCAGCCGCAGGGTGTCACGGGCTCCCAGGCCGCAGGGGACAACGCCCTGCTTCAGTAGCGCTGTCCAGACCGCCGCCGCCGCCTCGGCGGGCACCATCACCTCAAAACCGTCTTCCCCGGTGTAGCCAGTGCGGGCGAGAAAGGCTGGGTGACCACAGAGCAGAGCGTCAATGTGACCAAATCGCTTGACCTGGCTGAGATCGGCGTCCACCAGCGGCTGTAGCTGGGCCGCTGCGTCAGGCCCCTGTACCGCCATCAGACCATGCTCAGCCGACAGATCGTGCAATGTCAGATCGTCTGCTGCCAGGGCTGACTGCATCCAGTCCCAATCCTTAGCTTTGGTGGCGGCGTTGACGATCGCCGCCACCACTTGATGGCCATCGCTGGCAGAAGATTTGAGGTAAAAAATCAAATCGTCGATAATCCCCCCCTGGGGATTGAGCAGCACCGTGTATTGGGCCTGACCTGGCTTGAGTCGGCTCAGGTCTGTGGGCACCAGCTTTTGGAGAGCGGCGATCGCCGCCGGTCCCTCGATCAAAAATTTGCCCATGTGGGAGATGTCAAACATGCCTGCGCTTTGGCGCACCGCCTGATGTTCCTGCTTGATACCGCTATACTGCACCGGCATTTCCCAGCCAGCGAAGTCGGTCATGCGGGCATTGAGGGCTTGGGCCTGGGCGTACAGGGGAGTTCGTTGGGCACTCATGGGCAGGGTGGTTGACGTTGGGGCTATTGTAGAGCCCTCCGAGGCCCCTGGGCATTCTGAAAGCGTTCCAGTCTTGAGGTACCCAATGGTCTTCTCCACCGGTTTGACTGCAGCCGATTATTGGCAAACGGGGCTCCTAGCCACTAGCGCTATCCTGAGTCTGGCGACAGCGGGGCTGCTGTGGAGATGCCCAACCACGGCCCTAACCCATCGGCTGACCCTGAGCATACCGGCGGGGATAATCCTCAGCCTTGGGTTGAGCTGTCTGGGCAGCGCCCTATTTGCTGGGCTCTCTTCCGGAGGGGCTGGAGCCTGGCTGCTGGTCATAGCTCAGATCGGCTTGACTGGGGGCTTGGGCTGGGGAGGATGGCGACTGCGCCAGCAGATCCGCTCCCTGGCTGAGCAAACCGCCAAGCAGCAGCCGGAACTCCCCGAGCAGGATTCCCTCACCGGTCTGCCCGCCGCCCAGGGGTTTGAGCTGGCATTTGAACATATTCGCAGCTACTACGTCGGCGTCGAGCTAGAACATACTCTGCTGCTGATTCAAGTGGAGGGGGTGCGGGCGATCGCCCGCACCCACGGTGGCCCCGCTGGAGATACGGCCATGCTGCTGCTGGTCCAAACCCTGCGAGATACAACCCGCACCCTGGACGTGG
>PYEQ01000545.1 GCA_003017785.1 filamentous cyanobacterium CCP5
CCGTTACATAGGCCCCCAGCTGCGGGTTGAGCCGCTCAATGCGATCTAAATAGAGCTGGGTCAGCTCTAGGGGCGACACCTGCTTTTCGCGAATCAGACGGGCCTGCTCTAAGGCCGGAGTAAAGGCAAGATCAACCGCATTCATGGGAAAGGACTCGGATCAGCCTTTCCATTATCGATGACGGCGCAAGGGGGTTGGGGTGAGGCCGGAAGGCCAGGCCAGACTATTCCCTCCCACCCATCCGCTCCTAAGCCCGAAACTCAGAGGCCACGATCATCGAGCCAATCCCCAGGTCGGAGAAGATTTCAAGCAGCAGGGCGTGGGGAACGCGACCGTCGACAATGTGAGCGGCCCCGACTCCCTGGGCTAGCGATCGCACGCAGCAGTTAACTTTAGGAATCATCCCGCCGGCGACGGTGCCATCGGCGATCAGATCGCGGGCCTGCTGGATGTCTAGCTTGGGAATCAGGGTAGAGGGGTCTTTGTAGTCCCGCAGAATGCCGCGGGTGTCGGTGAGCAGAATCAACTTTTCGGCCCCGAGGGAAGCGGCGATTTCCCCGGCAACGGTGTCGGCGTTGATGTTGTAAGCCTGTCCGGTTTCATCGGCGGCGACGCTGGAGACGATGGGAATATAGCCAGCCTCCACCAGGGAGCGGAGGATGCCAGCGTCGATGGTGCTGACTTCTCCAACAAACCCTACCCCTTCGACCCCCTGGGGGCGGGCGGTGATCAGGTTAGCATCGGTGCCGCAGAGGCCGATGGCTTTGCCTCCGGCTTTGTTGATCAGGGCCACCAGCTCTTTGTTGACCCGACCCACCAGCACCATTTCTACCACGTCCATGGTGGGGGCATCGGTGACCCGCAGACCGTCTTTAAACTGGGGCTCAATGCCCAGCTTGCCAAGCCAGGTGTTGATTTCGGGGCCGCCGCCATGGACCACCACCGGCTGAATCCCGACGCAGGCCATGAACACGATGTCGCGGATCACGTCTGCTTTCAGCCGACCATCTTTCATCGCGGCCCCGCCGTATTTAACAACGACGGTGCGCCTCCGAAACTGCTGGATATAGGGCAGAGCTTCGCTGAGAATTTGGACTCGAGCCGCGGCGTCGGCGCTAATGCCGGCAGCTAGGTCGGACTGGCTGGGGGGAGACTGAACCATGATCAAATCCCTGGGGATGGAGCAAGAATTTTTCGTAGTGTACCAGCCTAGCCGCCGTTCAGTTGGTGTCTCGGTCAGGGAGGGCAGGTTGCCGTTCAGGGCGCAGCCGCTGCCGCAGGAGATCCAGGACGCGATCGCCCACGACCTCAACGCTATCGCCAGCCTCAACCGGCACCCGCACGTCTGCCTGCTCATACAGGTGCTGGCGCTGATTCATCAGGGTTTGCAGCTTTTGCAGCCCGTTTTCCCCCTGGATCAGGGGCCGATGGGTGTCCTGGGCCAGCCGCTGTTGCAACAGCTCCAGGGAGGGATCGAGCCAAACGACGGCACCATGGTGCAGATAGCTCCAGTTTTGGCGGGCTAAGACTACCCCTCCGCCGGTGGCAACAACCAGTCGGGTGTAGGCGGATACCTGGGCCAGCACCTGGGTTTCAAGGGCGCGAAAGGCTGCCTCTCCCTGGGTGGCGAAGATATCGGCAACGGTGGTGCCAGTGGCCTGCTCAATCAGCTGATCGGTGTCCATAAACCGATAGCCCAGACGCTGAGCCAGCGATCGCCCGGTGGTCGATTTGCCAGACCCCATCATGCCAATTAAAAACAGGCTGGTGCCCTTGAGAAAATCTGCGCGGTTCATGGCGGTTGGTTCTCGTCTGTGGCCTCCTCATTGGCGTCCTCTGCCGCCGAGTAGGGGGGGATAATCACCCGGTAGTCGGCATCCACCACTTCAGCCCCTTCGGCTTCGGGGTCATCGGCCTCAGCTCCTTCCCCAATCCAGTCCTCTTCTGGGTCCGGGGGGGCGTAGACATTGTCGCGGCGGCTGTCCTCTGGGCCGTAGCCATAGGCATAGGCACCCTCGCCGGAGCCCTCCCAGCCCTGGTCAATGTCGTCGAGGGCATCCTGGACCGGACTGCCGCCACCGGGACGATAGTCCTGATCTTCGACTCCATCCCAGCCCTCAGCCAGATCCTGAAAGGAAGATTCCGCCTGCTGCTGCTGGTTGGCGGCGGAGTTACCAAACGGCCAGAGGTTCCAGCCAGAGGTCCCAGTCGGAATGGACCGCCCCGACTGGGACGATCGCGGGCCGGGAGAGCCGGTCAAGTCCACGCGGGGAGCGGGCTGGTCCCAGTCCGATCGCTGGGCCGGCGATCGCAGCTGGGTCCAGGCTCCCCACTCGCCATCGTCGTCGGAGCGCCCACCTACAGGATCCACCATGTAGTCCGTGTAGGGTTCGGGCTCTTGGGGATAGGGATCGTAGGCGGATTCTCGGGAGGAGGGCCCTTGGGGCCCGTAGCCTTCATCGCGATAGACCGACCCGCCCCCAGCGGCGGCGGACGATTGCCTCGGTTCTTCAGCAAAGCGGCTGTAGGCGGTGGGCCGATATTTGGACCGTCGGGGGCCAGGCAGCAGCAGGCTCAGCAGCAGCACCGTCAGGGCACCACAGGCCAGGGCCAGCAACAGCCATAGGGCCAGGGGCAGGGCCAGGGTCTGCCCGCCTAGAAAATTCAGCGCCAGCACCGGGGTTGGGTTTTGGGCCACCAGCGCCGCGATCGCGGCCACCACGACGAATACCGCAATCAGGTAAAAGCGAGAAACGTTCATCGGCTGCTGGGGCTAGGGTCTGGGAGGCTGGCGTCTGGGGCATGGCCGTTGCTAGCCGAACTCGAGCCCTTAGACTCACCGGACAGATGACCCCGCCAGCGCTGAAAGGAGCTGACGTAGTCAAGGTCGAGCTGGTCGAGGGCCCGGGCCACGACGAAATCCACCAGGTCTTCGATGGTCTGGGGCTGATGGTACCAGGCGGGAATCGCTGGCACAATCCGGGCCCCGGCCTCCGCCAGGGTGGTCAGGTTGCGCAGGTGAATCAGGCTGAACGGCGTTTCTCGGGGCACCAGCACCAGCGATCGCCCCTCCTTGAGCTGCACGTCGGCGGCCCGCTCCAGCAGATCTGAACTCAGCCCCGCTGCCAGCTTGCCCACTGTGCTCATGCTACAGGGAATCACCACCATCCCCAGGGTGCGAAAGGACCCGCTGGCGATCGTGGCCCCCACGTCTCCCCAGGGATGGCAGCGGAGGGTGCCCGCTTCCGCGATACCGGCCTGCTGTCGCCAGAACTGCTCCTGGTCGGGGGGCGACACGGGCATCCGCTGCTGCTGCTCCGCCTGCCAGACCATCTGGGCTCCCTTCGAAGCCACCAGATCGACGGTAGCGCCAGCGGCCAGGGCGTAGCGGAGGGTGCGCACCGCGTAGATCAACCCGGAGGCGCCGGTGACCCCGACGATCAGAGAACGATCTTGACGGTTTGGCGAGTTATTTACTCTCATCGCCGCCGCCATTGACGCTGTCTTCGTCGTCCTCTGCTGCCTGGCTACCGCCCCCGACCGCCACCAGGTCGATCTGCTGGCGG
>PYEQ01000546.1 GCA_003017785.1 filamentous cyanobacterium CCP5
CTTCTAACAGATGGCTGTCCTGGAGCAGGTTCACAATGCGATCGCCAATTGCCTCCAAGCGTCTAGGATTGAGGCTTTGGGCTTCGTAATATTCATCCACCAGGGCTTCTAGTTTCTCCAGGGGGCCATAGAGTTCGGCCCGGGTGAGGGGCGGGGTGAGATGGTCGATAATCACCGCCTGGGCGCGGCGCTTGGCCTGGGCTCCCTCTCCAGGATCGTTGACAATGAAGGGATAGAGGTGGGGCAGGGGGCCAAAGGCGGCTTCTGGATAGCAGCTGGTGGAGAGGCCAATGCCTTTGCCGGGTAGCCACTCCAGGTTGCCGTGCTTGCCCACGTGGACGATCGCCTGGGCCTGGAACTGGTGGCGCAGCCAGGCGTAGTAGGCCAGGTAGGTGTGGGTAGGCTCCAGGTCAGGGGCGTGGTAGTTGAGGGACGGGTCGAGGTCGTAGCCGCGGCTGGGCTGGATGCCGACGAAGATGTTGCCCAGCTGAATTCCCGGAATGGGTAGGCCGTCAGGGCTAGAATTAGGCTTCGCATAGCTGGCTTGGGGAGTCCCCCAGCGATCGCTGACTCCCCTGCGCACCGGCTCAGGTAGGGCGTCAAAGACCACCTGGTAGTCTGCCAGACTAGATGTTTGGCGAATCTGGCGAAAATCCTGGCCCTCAGGATCATTGGTAAGGCCCGTGGTCAGCTGACGAATCAAATCATCACCGCTGGCAGGAATGTTTTCAACGACATAGCCCTGATTCTGCAAGGCTTTGAGAATTTCGATACAGCTCTGGGGAGTGTCCAGGCCGACGCCGTTAGCTAAGCGACCGTCCCGATTGGGATAGTTAGCCAAAATCAGCGCTACCCGTCGGTCTGCTGTTGGGGTCTGGCGCAGAGTCACCCATCGCTGGGCCAGATCCGCCACCAGCGCCACCCGATCGCTGACTGGCTCATAAGCCACGACGTCAGTTTCTAACGCCTCATCTCGGCGGGCCACCCCCTTAAACGACACGGCCCGGGTGATGATCCGGCCATCCACCTCTGGCAGGGCCACATTCATAGCGACGTCTCGGGGAGACAGCCCCAGGGAATTGGCCTGCCAGGCCTCCCGACTGCCGCCACTCAAAATCACCTGGAGCACCGGCACATCCAGCCGCTGCCACAGATCCAGCTGCGGGGCGGTCCCGTTTAGCTTGGCCACCGAGAAACTGGTAGTGTTCAGCAGCAGATCGATACCATCGCCGCCGTTGGGATGCAAAATTGTCAGGAGTTCCCCCTGCACCTCCGGATCCTGCAGCGACGACACATACACCGGCAGGGGCTTCAGCCCCCGCTCCGTCAGCGCGTCTGCTAAGGCCTGAATCGGAGCCGTGTTCCCTGCTAGATAGTGAGCCCGGTAGAACAGAATGGCAGCGGTGGGGTAGGAGATCCTAGAAGACTCTGCCGCTCCCCCTGCCTCCCACTCACCCTGGCAACCAGGCCACACGCCCACCTTCGGCACTTCCCGTGGCCCAGCCGGATCAAAGCCTGTAGCCAAGAGGCGATCGCACACCCACATCAGTCCGTTGGCCAGGTTAGCCGGCCCCCCTGCCTTCAGATAGCGCCAGAGACCATCGGCGATCGTCAGGGGAACGGTGGAATGGCTGATCAAATCTGGATCGATTTGGTCGTCACCGGGCAGCACAATCAGGGCCGCTCCGGTGGCTGCAGCGGTTTCACGGGCGACCTCCAGCCCGTAGGACCAGTAGGCCCGACCCCCGAGCAGCCTCAGGACAATAATTTGGGCCTGGGCCAGCACCGTTTCAGCATAGCCATCGATGGTGATTTGCTGCTGGAGCTGGAGCAGACTGGCCGCTCGAATGGCGGGCATGGCCTCAGGCAGGGTCCGACAGGCCTGGGACAAGCATTGAATTTCGGTGTCAGCTGCTGTCAGAAATACTAGGGGAGCCGGGGACTGCTCCAGGAAAAGGACGCCTGTATCTGGAGTCCAGCCCCCTGGAGTGGCGGTAAGTCGATGCATCGCTAAATCTAAAGCAACTGCGAAATCTGAAGGAACTCTAGCGTAGGCCAAGATAGGCTGCTTTGGGGGCTAGGATGATCCCCTGGGCTGCTCTGGTGCTGCCCTGCTCCCCGAGTCCGCTCGGCTGCTTAATGATTTATGGCAAATTTCCCTGCGGCTGCTTCCTATCGGACGTTTTCTCGCGCTGTGCTGCCGGCGTTGGCGCGGTTTATGGCAGACTATGCCAGCCAGCAAAGTCTGACCCTAGCGGCCATCACCGCCGAGGCGCCTGCTTCTAGCCAGTACTGGCTGCTGGGAGGCAAGGAATTGACGGTGCTCGTCACCTGTGAGGCGGCTGAAGATTCGATCGCCTGCCGCATTGGCCTCTCGTTTGATGCCGCCGCGATCGCCGCCTTCATCCAGGCCCAGGGGCTAGACAATCCTGACCAGGCCCCGGCCCTAGCAGAAGTGGATCTGGTTCCCACCAGCAGTCAGGCTCAAACTGACTTTACCCTGGCCCTGGTAGCCCACCTGAGTCAGCCCGTCCGGAATGTTGATCAGGTTTGCCAGCCGGTACAGCAGGCCCTCGATCAGCAGCAGGACCGGAGTCTTCTGCTCAATCAGGTCATTACCAAAATTCGCCAGAGCCTCGATCTCGAAGACATCCTGTCAGCCACGGTTGCCGAAGTGCGGCAATTTCTCAAAGCGGACCGGCTGTTAGTTTATCAGTTTGATTCGAAGCGATCGGCCCAGGTATCGCCTCAGCCCATGGGAACCTTCGCCGCCGTCCCAGAACCAGCCGCCACCGCCGCCAAAGCCCACCATGTCGGCCATATCACCTATGAATCTCGGGCCGATGCCTCCCTGCCTTCGGTGCTGCACTACAGCGAAACTCGCTGCTTTAACCAGAGACACCAGGGCGATCGCCCCAGCCACTACTATTCTGGCCAGCCCTTCGCGATCGACGACATCGAAATCACCTACCAGCACGCCCCCTGCTTATTAGCCTTTCTCCAGGAAAACCAGGTGCGATCGAAGCTAGTGGCTTCGATTTTGGTTAATGGTCAGCCCTGGGGACTACTCATCGCCCATCAGTGCGGTCAGCTCCGCCAGTGGCAACCCTGGGAGCTAGAGTTTTTGCAGCACATTGCCGAGCACCTGGCGGTGGCCATTAACCAGGCTGAGCTCTACAGCCAGCTCCAGCAGCAGACCCAAAACTTAGAAATCTGCGTAGTTGAACGCACCCACGATCTCAGGGATGCCCTGGCCGCCGCCCAGACAGCCAGCCGGGCCAAGAGCGAGTTTCTAGCCACCATGAGCCACGAACTGCGCACTCCCCTGACCTGCATCATTGGCATGTCAGCGACCCTCCTGCGCTGGTCGTTTGGGGATCTCAGCCCGCGCCAGCGGGACTATCTGAATACCATTCACACCAGCGGCGAACACCTGCTCACCCTAATTAATGACATTCTGGAGCTGTCGAAAATTGAATCGGGCCGCACGGTGCTCGACATCAGCGAATTTTCCCTGACCAGCCTGGTGCGCCAAAGTTTTGATCGCTACCGCGC
>PYEQ01000547.1 GCA_003017785.1 filamentous cyanobacterium CCP5
GCTCTAGATATCCAACCAGCCAGCCGCCGCTGTCCTCGACTTCTGTCTGAGCCTGGTTAAATTCAGGAAAAATATCTAGAAAAATGTAGGCAATGGATACGCCACCCGCCCCAGAAATCCACCAGGACTCGGGAATCCAGGCCAGCCACCGGGCCCGGCTGACGAAAATGTGCACCAAGCCCAGGCAAACCGCCAGCGTCAACCCGACGACGCTAATGTAACCGCCCATTTTCCCTCCGTGGCTGCGCCTGATGCAGTTTAAGGGTAGTGCAATTTCCCGCCGCTCAGAACGGCGCTGCCGGGGTCTGACCCAGAGCTGCCCGACGACAGCGGCGCATAGCCAAAGGTGACGTTGAACTGGCGGCACCAAATGCCCACCGCGGCAAAGCTGTCGAGATTCAGGTCTGCCGGAATCAGGTAGCGCTGGGCACCGTCAAAACTCTGGAGCGGGGCGATCGTTACATAGTCTGCCTCCGCGATGCTCACGGGGACCGAGGCGCCCCTGTAGAGAATCACCTCCACATCGGGGCCGGTGGCGGTACCAAAGGCCTCGTCAAAAACCAGATAGCGCTGACCGTTTGCCATCACCACCTGGGCCGTGCCCGTGGTGGGATGATCTTGCTCAACGGTGACAAACTGACCGACCGCCGCCTCAGCAATCTGCACTTCCGAGAGTTCGACGACAGAGGATAGTTCGACGGTGGGCCCCCCCCGTAGAGACTGAAATCGAACCGACTCCACCGCGGTGGCGGTGGTGGCCAAGCCGATGGCTAAGGCCGCTGAAGAAATGACGCCGAGGGTAAACCATTTCATGGGAGTATCTCCTAAACCAGTTGCAATGAACCTTTGATAGCCATAGTGATGGCCGTTCTTGAGAAGCCATGGAGGGTTATCTAAGGACCAGCTGAAGTTGTCTGAGAAATTTCTCAGGTAAGACAGCCGAGTGAGCATGGGCCGGGCCGCGATCGGCGGTTTTTCTCCGAAATGTATGCCCGCTGATTCGGGGCCCTCTTGGCTAGCTGTTCTCTCCAAACACCAGCGATCGCCATCCCAGATACAATACATCCACAGGGATTTTTATGTGCCCCATGGCTCCAGATGTCGAAGCTCAACGGGCTCAGCTGATCGAGGCCTACTCAGAAAGCACTGAACTGCAGCAAGAACTGATCCAGCTGCTCTCCGTTGCCTATGCTCCCATTGGTCATTCGGTGCTGGGAGAATGCTTCAACCTGTACCGCATCGACGGCAACTACGCAAAACCACTCAATCTAGCCACCGTCCGTACCCAGCTGAAGAAGCTGCAGGCAATGAAGCTAGTGATCAACGCGGGCGGTCAGGGGCGGCAGTGCCATCCGCTGCTGGTGGAAATTGCCACCCGTGATGCGGTGCGGGCCGGTCGGTTTGAGCCTATGGTGCGGGCGGTGCAGGATCGCCAGCCGGTGCAACGGGTGAAATGGAACCGGAATCTGCTCTATTTCACCAGTGACGAGCAGTTCGTTCGAGAAGTGCGGATTGGCCTGTATCGCGGCGACTGGGACTACATCCAGCAGCAGTATGAAGCCTACAGTCGCAACATGTACGCGCCCCTGCAAATCAGTTTGGCGGAGGTGCTGGTGCGGGTTTGCAGCAATCCCTTCGACATCGACTGGTTTCGCACCCTGAAAAGCAACCCGGTGCTTTACCAGCTAGCCCTATTTAATTTGCTCTACACCTCGTGGCTGAGCCTCACCCCGGCCCAAGATGCTTTTGCTCTGCTCGAGGCCGAATTTGCCAGTGACCCTCCTCCCCAGGAGGAACAGTTGCGGATTTTCTGGGTGGAGCAGTTATTGCTGCAGGGCCGCCTCACCGAGGCCGAAACCTTTATGGCCCAGGATGCTCACCAGCAGCCGGACGAGTGGCTGCTGCACCAGGGCTGGCTCCACTGTCTGCGGGGAGAGTACGATCGCGCCATCGACTGCGGCGAAAAAGCCCTGGCGATCGCCCGTAAGGCCCACGGCAAGCGCAAGCTGTTTTTCAACAACCTGCCGGGGGTGTTCTTTGTGCTGGCGCTAATTCAGGCGGGCACGCCAGAGCGTCTGCGAGAAGCCGGAGAATATGCAGCTCTGATTGCCAAACAGCACGACCACTGGCTGTCAATTCTCTACGATCGCCTCGAAACCGTTATCGCCATTCTCCAGGGGGATGTGAGCCAGAAGGGATTTTTGCTGGCCGTATCGGGAAGTGACGCCGACGCCGACCACAGCATCGAAAACCTGATCAGTATGCTCTGTCTCTACTGGGTAGATGTGGATGCCGCCAGCGAAGCCCTGCCCCAGCGGCTAAACGCCTTCTACGCCCAGGCCCAGGCGGCGGGCTACGACAGTCTGGCTCTAGAGGCCGCCGCGATGGCAGAACGGCTGCCCGGTGATTGGACCAGCGGAGTAGACTATCCGGCGATCGCCCAAACCCTGGGGCAGCAGACGGGCATCACTCCCCTAACCACGCTGCTCACTCCCAGAGCCGCCTGGGAACTGTCCCTCAACGCCCTGATTGGCCTCAATCCCCAATCCCCTGAAAGCAAAGCAGCTCCCACGGACTATCGGCTGGCCTGGTTTGTCACCTTTTTCCCCAGCGTCGGCTGGCGGCTCCAGCCCCGGGAGCAAAAAATCACCAAGCGGGGCACCTGGAGCAAGGGCCGGATGATCGCCCCCCGACGGCTAGCCACAGAGCGGGAGAGCTTCGACTACCTCACCCCCCAGGACATCCAGGTGTGTTCCCACATCAAGGCGGACTACCGCAGCTACGGCTCCTACGACCCCTATGAGTTTCAAGAGGGGGCGATCGTGGCGCTGGTCGGTCATCCCCTAGTGTTTTGGGAAGACGCTCCCACTACCCAGGTAGAACTGGTGGAAGGGGAACCCCAGCTCTGGGTGAAGCAGAAAAAGGGGGGCTGGCTGACGATCAGCCTGTCACCGCCGGTACCCGCCGATAACAAATCCAGCGTGGTGGTAACGAAAGAAACCCCCACCCGGCTACGGGTGGTGCCGATTAAGCCAGAGCATCGCCGCATTGGCGAGATCCTGGGGCCCAAAAACCTGCTCCAGGTGCCGGAGGTGGCCCAGGAACGGGTGCTCTCCGCCATCAGCGCCGTCTCCGGTATCGTCACCATTCACTCCGACATCGGCGGCGGCGTGGAAAATGCCGAAGCGGTACCGTCGGACCCCAAACCCCATGTGCACCTGCTGCCGGCTGGGGACGGGCTGAAAGCGGCCCTGCTGACCCGGCCCTTTCCTGAGGGTGGCCCCTACTATCGACCTGGTGCGGGTGGGGAAATGGTGGTAGCGGAAATCGAGGGCAAGCGGCTACAAACCCAGCGGGATCTGAAACAGGAGAAAAAGCTGGCCCGCGCCGTGGAAAAGGGCTGCCCCACCCTCCAGCGCTACCCCGACCAGGACGGGGAATGGCTACTGGATGAGCCGGAAGCCTGCTTAGAGCTGCTGCTGGAGCTGCAAGACCTGGGCGATCAGGTGGTGGTGGAATGGCCGGAGGGAGAAAAATTCCGCATTGCCC
>PYEQ01000548.1 GCA_003017785.1 filamentous cyanobacterium CCP5
CGGGCCAAACCCATTCCCGACAAAGGCGGCGTTGCCCTGGCCCTGATCACCGCCGACAGCTTTTTGAACGAGAAGCGATCGCCCAAAATCACCGTTCCCAATCACTGGATTGCCCTCACCGGCAACATTGAGATTACCCCCGGCACCTTTGGCCGTCACGACAGCGGCCATGTCCGCTTCGACTGCTTCACCTGGGCACGCAAGGTAACCGTATCCGTCGATGAAGGGCCGTTCGAAGATGGTTTTTGGGGCGTGGTCTTGGGCTGGTAAACCTTGTTAGGGTTTCGTTACCATTGCCTCTCCGGTAGGAGGAGAACGATCTAAGCTAGTTTGGATGGCTGAAGGAAGTGGCCTGAGATACAAAAACGAGGTGTGGCGATGCCCCAATTGAAGCTAGCTGAGCGGGTAACTCGAATTAATCCGTCGATGACCCTGGTGATCTCCGCCAAGGCAAAGGCCATGAAGGCCGAAGGTCTAGACGTCTGCAGCTTCAGCGCCGGGGAGCCCGATTTTGATACCCCCGACCACATCAAAGCCGCCGCTAAGCAGGCCCTGGACGAGGGCAAAACCCGCTACGGCCCCACTGCTGGCGAACCGGCCCTGAGACAGGCGATCGCCAACAAGCTCCATCGCGACAACCACCTCGACTACAGTCCCGACAACGTCATCGTCACCAACGGCGGCAAGCATTCTCTCTACGGCCTGATGAACGCCCTGATTGAACCGGGGGATGAGGTGATTATTCCTGCCCCCTACTGGGTCAGCTATCCAGAGATGGTGACCGTCGCCGGAGGCACCCCCGTTATTGTCAATACCACCGCTGACACCGACTACAAAATCACTCCCGATCGCCTGCGCGAAGCAATTACCCCCCGCACCAAGCTATTCGTGCTCAACTCCCCCTCCAACCCTACCGGCATGGTCTACAGCCCGGAGGAGATTAAGGCCCTGGCCCAGGTGGTGATAGAAGCCGACATCTGGGTGGTGTCTGACGAAATTTACGAAAAAATTCTCTACGACGGAGCCACTCACCTCAGCATTGGGGCCGTCAGCCCAGAGGCCTTTGAGCACACCATCATCAGCAACGGCTTCGCTAAAGCCTACTCCATGACCGGTTGGCGGGTCGGTTATCTGGCGGGGCCGTCAGAACTGATTCAGGCGGTCAGCAAGCTGCAAAGCCACGCCACCTCAAACGTCTGCACTTTCGCTCAGTATGGGGCGATCGCGGCCCTCGAAGGCCCCCAAGACTGTGTAGAAATCATGCGGCAGGCCTTTGCCAAGCGCCGTCTGGCGATCATCGAGCGGGTGCGGGCAATTCCTGGTCTGAGCTGTAGCGAACCCCAAGGAGCCTTTTACCTCTACATTGACATTTCCAAACTGGAAATGCCGTCCCTAGACTTTTGCAGTCAGCTCCTCGACGAAAAACACGTTGCCATCATTCCCGGTAAAGCCTTTGGCAGCGAAGGCACCGCCCGCATCTCCTACGCCACCGACATGGACACCATCCTCAGGGGCATGGACCGCCTAGAGGCGTTCGTCAAAGCCCACAGCTAGCTTTTGGACGATTAGCGACCGCGCGGTGCATCCCGCTTCCGCCAGGCAAATAGCCGCCCGACGGGAATGCGATCGCGGGTCTTCTGAATCCGCTCCCGCATCTGGCTGACCCGCTCCCGAATTGGCGGAGCCTGGGGTACACCTCCCTTAGTCTGCCACCAGGCACTCACCATGCCCCCGGCAAAGCCCCCAATCGCCCCGTAAATAATGCTAGTAGGCACCGAATAGCCCACTAAAAATAAAGCCAGCAAGAACACCAGCCACAGTCGCAGGGCAGCAGGAATAATTTTGTCAGTCACGACTCACTCCAGGGCATATCCGAATTCTTTTCACCGGAATTGTTACGCAATCGCCGACCTGTCGTAGGGGCAGGCAGTGCCATGTCCCTACCCAGACCTGGCAAAATACAGCATTCCTGTGCCCACATCAGGCAGGTTAATCTTTGTCCCCTACTATAGCGGCGACCTGAGAAGTCAGGGGTTGAGTCGTGTCAATCGCAGTCAATCGTGACCTTTCCGCCCCGGTGAACTCCTCCATCACCTGCCGCTCCAGCACCGCCACCGTGGCGTCGGCAATGTCCCCCTGGCGTTTTTGCAATCGCTGCTTCAGCACCGGCAGTGGAGCCTGACAGTGGAGAATGTCCACCGGAACTCCCTGCTTGCCCGCCCGATCCAGCACTGCCTGCCGCTGAATTTGCCGGTCATACTTGGCGTCGAGCACCACCGTGTAGCCCATCTGGGTCAGTTCCAGGCCTAGTTCTAGAAGGCGATCGTAGGTTTTCTGGCTCATTTCCGGCGTATACAGGCTGTCGTCTCCCCGTTCTTCCAGGGGCACTCCCGCCAGATGCTTCCGCACCGCATCGGATCGAATCTGGATCGCCCCCAGCTGTCGAGTCACTTCTCTGGCCACCGTAGACTTGCCAGAACCGGACAGCCCCGCCATGATCACCAGCCGACCAGCCCTCGACTTCACGTAGTCGTAGGCCAGCCGGTAGTATTTAGCCGCCTTTTGGCTAGCCTGCTGCTTGGTCGCCTCATCTACCGAAGGATCCCCCAGCAAGAATGACGTCACCTTCGCCCGCACATAGGACTGGCGGCTGACATACAACGGCAGCACCGCCAGCCCCTGCCAGTCTCCAGTGCGCTCCACGTATTCGCTCAAGAAAGCCGCGCTGAGATCCTGGCGACCCTCCACCCACATGTCCATGACGATGTAGGCGATGTCGAACATCACGTCCACATAGCGAAAAGGCTCGTTGAACTCGATGCAGTCAAACAGCACCAGCCGGTCGTCCCATAAGCAGATGTTGTTCAGGTGCAGATCGCCGTGGCAGGCGCGAATCCAGCCCTGATAGCGCCGCTGTTGCAGCAAGTCCTGCTGTTCGATGAAGAAGCGATCGCTAAATGCCTGGGTGCCGTCAAACTGTTCCTGGGTCTGCGGCCCACCGATGAAGTCCACCGTCTGGTCGTAATTCTCATCAATGGACTGGCGAATCTGGGAAGTTTCACCAAAGCTGCGGATATAGTCGCTGGTTTCCGCCTGCTGGTGAAAGTCCGCCACCACTTGCGCCAGCCGCCGCATCAGGGCTTCCGTGAGTTCTCCCCGCTCAAACAGCTGGCTCAGCAGGCAGCCCTGGGGGAACTGACGCATCTTGACGGCATATTCTACAGCGGGTTCGCCCAAGGTGTAATCGTCGCCTTGTTGAGCGATCGCCACCACCTCCAGGTATAGATCTGGGGCCGTGCGCCGGTTCAACCGTAGCTCTTCCTGGCAAAAGTGATGGCGCTTTTCTAGGGATGAATAGTCCAAAAAGCCAAAATTCACCGGCTTCTTGACCTTGTAGGCGTAGTCTCCGGTCAGCAGCACCCAGGATACGTGGGTCTGCACCAGTCGAATCGTCTCCGCCACCGGATGGGGATAAAATTCTGGCCGCTGCATGGACTGAATCAACGGCAGCAGAGACGGATCAACCATAGTTCACCTCAGAAAAAACT
>PYEQ01000549.1 GCA_003017785.1 filamentous cyanobacterium CCP5
CAAGACCTGCTCGGCCCCGTAGATCTCAAGAATTTGGTTGAAAGCCAGATCCGCCGCCTGCGCGCCCTTGACCCCGATGCCTATCGCCTGTTTTGCCGCCTGGGCGTCTACCGCTACCAGGATGTGCCGACGATTCCTTGGGAATCGGTGCAGTGCCTGATGGCCGATATACCCGGCCCGCGTCACCAAGCGATCGCCACCTCCCTGCGCAACCGATCGCTGCTGGAGTGCCGCCAGGGTCGCTACGGGCTGCACCCGGTAGTGCGAGCCGGTGCCCTGGCTCAGCTGACGGCTGATGCCCAGGATTTTGCCGAGTGGGAATTGGCCCATCGCGCCGCCGCCTGCTGCTGGAGCGACAGCATTCAGCGCATCGCCACCCTTGACGATGCCATCCAGGCGTTTGAAGCCTACTACCACTACGTCGCCATCGGCGACTACGGCGCGGCGGCGCGGGTGATCTTGCACAGCCGCGACAACCAGTGGCAGCAGTTTTTGCCCCTGGGCAGCACCCTCTACCGCATGGGTCTGGTGCAGCCCGTCACTGATGCGATCACCGCCATCCTCGACCACATTGCAGCTGAGAATGCCGACGCCAGCGAGTTGGCCAACATTCTGGGCGACCTGTACTGGATACAGGGGCGGCTGGGGGATGCGATCGCCTGTCAGCAGAACGCCATGGCGATCGCCCAAACCTGTCTACATGCTGAATTTCCCGACTCCACCACCCACCGCTGGTACTACCTCACCATGCTGGTGGTTGACTCTCAGCTCAGTCTCGGCCTTTATCACCTCGACCTGTGGGATCTAGAGGCCGCCGCCACCTGGTTTAGCCAGGTGATTGCCACCGCCACCGGTACTCGCCATCAGCCCTGGGCCGACAAAGCCACCACCTGTTTGGCGCTGGTGCTTTCCTGCCAGGGCGATCGAACCGCTGCAAAAACGCTGGCTGATAACGTCATTGAGCAAGTGCGAGGTCGGGGGCAAAGCGGGCGACACGCCTTCTTTGTGCAGCTTTTGGGCCATACCTACATCAACCTGGGTGATTTAGATACGGCTGAATCTCTATTTGATGCCGCAATTCAGGCAGCGGAGGCGGGTCACTACCTGCAAATTAAGGCCAATGCCCTGGTGGGGCTGGGGCGCATGAAGTCCCAGCGGGGAGATTTGGCCGAGGCGGTAGAGGATTGTCGAAGCGCGATCGCCCTGCTGGATGAAGTCGGTGCCCACGGTGATCTGGCGGCTGCCTACCTGCAGTACGCCCTCACCCTGGCCCATCAGCCCGAACAGGCTGCAGATGCCGAGACTTTTCTTTACAAAGCCCTGGAATTGTTTCAGGCGATTCCCGCTCCTCAGCAGGTGGCTAGAGCCCAAAAGGCTTGGCAACAAAGGCGATCGCCTGTTTCCATCTGAGCCAAAGCCCAAACAACTCTATTGATAGCAAGGTTTACAAACCGCAACAAAGCGGTTAATGTAATGACATACATACCCGCTTGTTCTTCGCGAATGAGCACCTTGTAAACCTAACTGCACTTATTTCCATCATGACCACGACCTTACAACGTCAACAATCTGCCTCCCTGTGGGAGCAGTTTTGCCAGTGGGTCACCAGCACCGAGAACCGCCTGTATGTGGGCTGGTTCGGCGTACTGATGATTCCCACCCTGCTCGCTGCGACCACCTGCTTCGTAGTGGCGTTCATCGCCGCCCCTCCCGTCGACATCGACGGCATCCGTGAGCCCGTGGCTGGCTCGCTGATGTACGGCAACAACATCATTTCTGGTGCGGTTGTGCCTTCCTCCAACGCCATCGGCCTGCACTTCTACCCCATCTGGGAAGCTGCTTCCCTCGATGAGTGGCTGTACAACGGTGGCCCCTACCAGCTAGTGATTTTCCACTTCCTCATCGGCGTCTTCTGCTACATGGGTCGTGAGTGGGAACTGAGCTACCGCCTGGGTATGCGCCCCTGGATCTGCGTGGCCTACAGCGCCCCTGTGGCCGCTGCCTCTGCCGTGTTCCTGATCTACCCCCTGGGCCAAGGTTCGTTCTCGGACGGCATGCCTTTGGGTATCTCGGGTACCTTCAACTTCATGCTGGTGTTCCAGGCTGAGCACAACATTCTGATGCACCCCTTCCACATGCTGGGTGTTGCCGGTGTGTTTGGTGGTTCGCTGTTCTCCGCCATGCACGGTTCTCTCGTGACCTCTTCACTGGTGCGTGAGACCACCGAGAGCGAGTCGCAGAACTACGGCTACAAGTTTGGCCAGGAAGAAGAGACCTACAACATCGTTGCGGCCCACGGCTACTTCGGTCGTCTGATTTTCCAATATGCCAGCTTCAACAACAGCCGCTCTCTGCACTTCTTCTTGGGTGCGTGGCCTGTGATTGGCATCTGGTTCACCGCCCTGGGCATCAGCACGATGGCGTTCAACCTGAACGGGTTCAACTTCAACCAATCGATCCTTGACTCACAGGGACGTGTGATTGGCACCTGGGCTGACGTGATCAACCGTGCGAACCTGGGTATGGAAGTGATGCACGAGCGCAATGCTCACAACTTCCCGCTCGACCTGGCTACGACTGAGGCGCCTGAAATCATCGGCTAGTCGATAGCGACTACCCCATTGATTGAGCAACAAAAGCGCTCCCCTCGGGGGGCGCTCTTTGTTGTCTAAATCGCGATCGCCTCCGGGTTACTGGGCGCCCAAAGGCTTGCCCCGGCTGGCTGCACCCCACAGGACGTCAGCAAATCGCCCGACGAACGGTCCGACAAACGGACGGTCTATGAGAAAATTTTGAAAATGCCTGACGGTAACGTCTTTAGCCGCTACACTAACGAGCTACAGCCCTTTGGTGTGATCACCCACTACCAGCCGCTACCCCTAGGGTAAGGAGATATGGTTTGAGGGGTAGGTCAGGCGTTTGGGTAACGATCGGCCCGGACGCGCCCGTGTTATCAGGAGATTAGTTGTGGTCAAAATCGTCAGTCGCCAGTCTTTGGGAGTGCAGCCCGTCTATGACATTGGGGTAGCCCATGACCACAACTTTTTGCTGGCCGACGGCCAGGTGGCCTCTAACTGCTTCAACAAGTCGCACTCTACGGCCTACGGGTTCGTCACTTTTCAAACGGCCTACCTGAAGGCCAACTACCCAGTGGAGTACATGGCGGCGCTGCTGACCTCCAACAGCGGCGACCAGGACAAGGTGCAGATGCACATCGCCAACTGCATCGCCATGGGCATTGAGGTGCTGCCGCCGGATATCAACCGATCGCTGGTCGATTTTACCCCCGAGGGCAAGAGCATTTTGTTTGGCCTCTCAGCGGTGCGCAACGTGGGTTTGGGGGCGATCGAGTGCATTCTGAAAAACCGCGAAGCAGACGGGCCGTTTAAGTCGCTGGCGGAACTGTGCGATCGCGTCGATCTGCACGCCGTCAACCGCCGCGCTTTAGAATCGCTAATTCTAGCCGGTGCCCTGGATAAACTGGAGCCCAACCGCAACCAGCTGATGCAGGACCTGGAGCTGGTGATCGACTGGGCCCAGGGC
>PYEQ01000550.1 GCA_003017785.1 filamentous cyanobacterium CCP5
GATCATGGGTTACGATCCATCCATTCCTGGTGCGGGGTATTCACGTTTCCCCAACCGAGGGATAGCCGTCCATTGTTAACTACATCCATAGTTGACTGAATTAGATACTGCTGAGGAGTAAGAGCCCATGCTGCATCGCAAGATCTATCAGATCTCCTGTGATGGTCGTGAGGTCTGGATTTATCTGCGAGACCAGCAGCGGTGGATAGAACGAGCTCGTATTCTCGATATCGAGGGAGATCTCGTTACCCTACGCTATGAGGTCGAAGAGGATGACGAAATCAGTTCTTGGGAAGAAATTATCCGCTTAGAAAGCATTGGTGCGATTACCCAACGCCTCGCCACCGTTTCTAGAAGCGACGTAGACTTACCCATCGCTGACGACTGTCCTGAAAGTGAGCGGCTACCGGATCCCTATCAGGAGCCGGACTAACCGAAGTCTTCATTCTAAAGTCGTCGTTTACGATGCCTCATCTCCGGCATCTCCCAGGGCCGTGCCCGGAAGTTCTGTCTCGAAAGCCGGGCAGTAGCCCTCCGGAGTGACCTTAAACCGATACAGGGGAGAATGAATATTCCAGCAGCGCTGGCGAATCTGGTGCCGACAGCGCTGGCAGCATTCCTGAGGTGAAACCCCCATTAGATGCTGCGCGTTGCCGCTGAGGAGTTCTCGCTGACTCAAACTCTGCACCACCAAATTTTCCCCTTGCCAGCGGACCTGCACGATGCCGGTGTCGGCAAACTGGCGCCAGCGAGGATCGAGGGTAATATCTTCGGGCAGGGTCAGGGTGATACCGGCTGGGGTCTCGGCTATTTCTCCCTCATAGGAGAGGTCGGGGGCAGCCGGCTGGATAAAGGTATCTCCGAGGGGCATATCTACCCAATGCCCGGCAGAGGGCAGATGGAGGTGATAGCGGGTCTGCAGCTCTTCTAGGCTAGCCAGGTCAGCTAGGTAGTTAGGCTGGCCGTGGATCAGGACCACATGCTGGGGCCGCAGGTTATGGATCAGCTGGGTAGTGCCGGTGCCGTCAGAATGGGTGGAAAGCTGATAGGTCTCAATTTGGACCTGGCCTGATTCCAGCTTTGGAGCAAGGGTTTGTAGCCAGTCTAGGGTGGCATCCTCAGCGTCAGAGGCCAGCGCCGTAGGGGCGATCGCGCTGGCATAGGCATCGGGCAGCATCACTGTCCAGGGCTGAGCGATGTCAGCGCAGTACCGGCTCAAATCGGCCCCGCGATAGCCGATCACGATACCGGGGGCAGACAGGTCGATTTTGCCGCTGGCAGGAATGCGACGCACCCGCGGCAAAATCCGCTCATCCCAAAACAGGGGCTGGTGGCGGGCAAAGTTCTGGACGCTGCTGGGGAAATAAGCCATCAGATCCAGATACATATCGCAGCCAGCGGCCACCGTTTCATCCACCCAGACGGTAAAATCCTTGCCGGTGAAATGGTGATGACTGCGCAGCAGCATTACCAGATCTTGGCCCAGGCCCAGGGTAGGGGTCGGCAGCAGGATATTCCGTTCGGCCCGGAGCAGCTGGTAGATATGCTCTGCCAGCCGGTTTTCCTGCTGGCGGCGGTGGGGATAGCGGGCAGTGCCGTAGGTACCTTCTAAGATTAGGGCGTCTGGCCGCAGGCCCCGAATTTCTTCCAGGGGCAAGCCTTCGACCAGCCGGGAGTTAGAGAGGAAAAAGTCCCCGGTATAGAACAGGGTATAAGTGCGCTGGGAGGCATGGTAGCTGAGCAGGATACAGGCCGCACCTGGCAGGTGCCCCGCCGGCCAGAGCTGGACGGTCAAACCGTCTTCCACCTCCACAGGGGTGCGCCATGGCAAGGCTCGGCACAGATCCTCAGGGACCGGCTGGTTTAGCCAGTTGAGGGGTAGCAGCTGAGTGGTGACCTCACTGGCGAAAATGGGCAGCTGAGGATACTGCTGGTGGAGCGATCGCAGACCCCGGGCGTGATCGGGATGGGCATGGCTACAAAAAACCAGATCTACCGGGGCCTGACGGCTGGCCTCGGAACTAGCGCCGCCCAAATCCAAGGCAGATATATCTGTCAGCCCGCAATCTAGCAAAATCCGATAGGGGCCCAAACGAACCTGAAGGCACACCCCCTCATGGGTGTGTCCAACGCCATAGGGCAAACAGGCTAGTTCACTCATGCTGGCGATATCGTCACAGCGATGGCTCTAGCCATTCTTGATTAATGGGCCGAACCGTTGCCGTGGTAGTTGTCGGTGTCGTAGAACCCGTTGCGGGTGCCAAAAAACAGGGTGGCGACCACGAAAACTGCCGTTAGGGCCACAAGAATAATCTTGATATCCATAGGGGAGCTTAGCTCGGTGTACTGAACTCTATATTAAGACAACGGTGAAACAGACTATTTATCTCGATGGTGGCTGTCCCAGCGCTATCCGACTAAAGTTTATCCGGGCAGGGTAGGGAGATTGGGAAAACCACTGGATTTTCTTCAGCATGGCACCAGTAACTGGTGCCAGTGGGGACTACAGCAGTAATGGTTCTCCTCGCTGGGTAAACTGCACCTGCTGAATATTCCAGGCTGGCTGGGCCAGGGTCTGACGCAGACTGCCAAAGAGAGCCTTTTGTTCACAGTCCGCCAGGGAGGTAAGCCGCCGCTGGGAGTCCGGATCGAGGCGAAAGTCGATGGTCACCGTAGCGCCGTCAGCGGACCGGCTAACCCGATATCCTGACAGGTCGAAGGCGATGATGTCTTGATGGCGCAGAATATAGCTGATGGCGTCGGTGATGGGCTGTTCTGGATCAACCAGGACGGTCTCCGCCAGGTAGTCTTGACACTGGCTATCGAGTCGGTAGAGGGTGATGGGGATGGCCCCATCGGCAGGGTTCCAATGGGGCATTTGGGCCCAGGTAATGGTATAAATCTGGGCGATCGCCTCTGGGTTGATTCCTCCCACCCGCAGTGGAATGGCGGCTTCAGAGTGGGCCTGACGGCAGCCGCTGGCCCCGAGGATCAGCAAACTCAGGGACAAGAGCCTAAGCCATCGCTGCCGAGCAATGGAATACTGGGTAGGGAATCGCCCGGTTGTGCCCATCGGGTTCAGTGAATTGAGCAGTCTCATGGACAGTGCCCCCTGGAATCGGCGTCACATTATCACTTTGGCGGATTTCACCGCCCCGGGGCTGGCCACGATCATCAGTACGGCCGAAAGTTTTCGGGAGGTGCTTTCCCGCCGTACTCGCAAGGTACCCGCTCTACAGGGGGTGATGGTCACCAACCTGTTTTTTGAGCCGTCTACCCGCACCCGCAGCAGCTTTGAAATCGCCGCTAAACGGCTGTCTGCCGACGTTCTTAACTTTTCTCCAGGGACCTCTTCAATTAGCAAGGGGGAAACCATCCTCGATACGGCCAAGACCTACCTGGCCATGGGTACCAACCTGATGGTGATTCGCCATCGAGAAGCGGGGGTGCCCCAGGCGATCGCCGCCGAAATGGACCGGCTGAAAACGGGGGTTGGCGTCTTGAATGCGGGGGACGGTCCCCATGCCCACCCATC
>PYEQ01000033.1 GCA_003017785.1 filamentous cyanobacterium CCP5
GCTGCACACCGTGCTGAAACACTGGCTAATACCTGAGAAGTCAAGACGCTGGCTGGGGCAAACTCAGCCCCCCCATATTCAGGAAGTGTCTGATCCGACGCGATCGCAGCCCCGCTTTCAGCCGGATTGGCGGATTGCTTTGGAATGGCTACCCCGTCAGCCATCCCACCCGGCAGACCTAGACGACCAGGCCCCCTGGCTGGCTGTTTCCCAATCCTGGTGGCAGCGGCTCAAATTTTGGAATGCCCGCTGGCTGCAGGCGGGCCGTGAAGTGGTTGGGCTAAATAATCTGGCCGTTGTTGAGTTTATTGAGGATACCGTGCAGCAGGACTGCTACTGGTACGCTCCCTGGGCACCAGGAAAGATTGTCCGCAGCCGCTTTGAGACCTCATTATCGGTTCCAGTCGCGGCCCAGGCAAAACTCCAGACGCAGTCCTCCCTCACCGACCGCTCTGTTTCCCTGCAGGAATGACCCATGGCCTATCCCAGTCCTCCCTGGCAGCTTCAGGGTCAGGCCTTGATTCTGCTGTATCTCCTGGAAATTGAGCGATCGCGACCCTGGGTTGCTGCCGAGTTAGCCATTGTCCCCGTGCTGCCGGGACTTACCCTGGGCGGTGTTTTGGTTGCCGCCTACACACCAGGGTCGGTGATGGCATACAGTGAGCTGATTATCGTCCCTGCCCTGGTTCGCTACGGCCGCAGTATCGGTTTCTGGATCTCTCACATCTATGTGGATCAGCCCGATTCGGTGGCTGGTGGCCGGGCCATCTGGGGACTGCCCAAGCAGATGGCTGCCTTTACCTGGTCAGAAGGGGCGATCGCTATCTCCCAACCAGAGCGCGATCTTTGCTCAGTAGAATCGCCAGCCCCCTGGCTGAGCCTCCCCGCTGCCTGGCAACCGGCCTTAACCGGTCAGGTGTTTTGTCAGATTCAAGCCCATCTAGCCCGGTTCGAAAGCCAGTTTCAAGGGCAGGTCCATCTCACCAAAGCCCAGCTTTCGGTGCCAGCCAGCAGCCCCTTCGCCGAACTTTTGCCGGGGCAGCCCTGGCTGGCCGTCGCTATCTCCGATCTGCAGCTCAGGGTGCAGGCACCTAAAATTATCGACAGGTCGCCTGTCGGTGGCTAATGGGCTAAAAAATCTCCTGCCAGCCTAAAAGCCTATCGAGCGATCTCCTGGGCCGCCGCAAAGCGAATTTTTAGATAGTCATCCTCCATTTTGGCTCCGGCAGGCTGCATGGCCGCTAGGGCCTGGGGCAGTACCAGGTTGCGGCGATGGTTGCCGATGCGAATATTCAGCTCATCCGCCGCCTTGCTCAGCTCCACCCGATCCTTGGGAATCCCCGGCAGATAAACCTCCAGGCTGTAGCCGTCTTCGTTTTGGACAACCCGCAGAGTCGTTTCTTTGTAGTACACCTGGGTCGGATCTTCGTCGCCATAGAGAGTATCCTTCAGGCGCTGGAGAGCCTCGATCCCACACATTTCCTCGGAGTAGAGGGGAACTTCCTTGACCGGCAGGGGGTGGAAGTTTTCGTGGATTTGCTGTCGGTACTGTTCCTGCTGTTCTTTCCAGCGCTGAAAGAATGGATCTTGAACGCTGTCAGGAATAATCCGGTTGGCCACCACCATGTCAGTGCCCACGTTGTAGAGACTCAGGTAGGCGTGGGCTCGCAGGGACTCCTTAATCACCATCTTTTCCGGGTTGGTCACCAGCCGCACCGAAGTCTTGCCGGCGTCGGTCAGCACCCGCTCCAGTGCTTCGAGCTGTTCATAAAACTCATAGGGGGCATCCATCACCTCGCGGGTGGGTAGGGAAAACCCCGCCACCGGTCGAAAGAACGGCTCGACGATGGGGCGCAGGGCCTCCGACATCTTCTGAAACGGCTTGTAGAGCCGCCGCATGTACCACCCTGCCACCTCCGGCAGGCTTAGCAGGCGTAGGGCGGTGCCGGTGGGGGCCGAGTCGATGATCAGCACGTCGAACTCCCCTTCGTCATGGTGGCGCTTCATCCGCACCAGGCTGAAAATCTCGTCCATGCCGGGCAAAATCGCCAGTTCTTCGGCCTCAACGCCTTCAAGACCTCTAGCCTGGAGCACGTCGGTGATGTACTTCTTGACCGCTCCCCAGTTGCCTTCTAGCTCCATCAGGGCATCGAGTTCTGCCCCCCAAAGATTGGGGCGTACCTGTTTCGGGGCATGCTCTAGCTCCATATCAAAGCTGTCGGCCAGGGAATGGGCCGGATCGGTGCTGAGTACCAGCGTCTTGTAGCCGAGTTCGGCACAGCGCAGGCCGGTAGCCGCGGCTACGGAGGTTTTACCTACCCCTCCCTTACCGGTCATGAGAAGTACGCGCATCGATTTCTGCCCCGCTTCAACTTGGTGTGTGGCTCTGAGTTTTTGACTCCGAGCTTGTAGCTCTGAGTTTGTTACTTTGAGTTACGTTCTTCTAATCTATCGGGAATCTACTGGGTTTGTCGGCGGTTCAGCTAGATCACTTGCCTCGGCCCTAGCATCCTGTTTGAATAAGAACGATTAAAAATGGTTACAACGTACGTAGTGAACTATCGCGGAGCGTCGGCATGTACATCGTTCAAGTGGCTTCAGAATGCGCACCGGTAATCAAAGCGGGCGGGCTGGGCGATGTCGTGTACGGTCTGAGTCGGGAACTGGAGGAGCAGGGCCACTGCGTCGAGCTGATCCTGCCTAAATATGACTGCATGCGCTATGACCAGATTTGGGGCCTCCACGACGCCTACCGGGATCTTTGGGTGCCCTGGCATGGGGCTTCTGTCCACTGCTCGGTGTTCTGCGGCTGGGTGCACGGACGACTGTGCTTTTTCATTGAGCCCCACAACGAAGACGGCTGGTTTTTCCGGGGCCGATACTACGGCTGTGACGATGACCCCATGCGCTTTGCCTTTTTCAGCAAGGCGGCCCTAGAGTTTTTGCAGCAAAGCAATAAGCGTCCCGATGTGATCCACTGCCACGACTGGCAGACGGGGTTGCTGCCGGTCATGCTCTATGAGATTTACCAATACCATGGCATGGGTACCCAGCGGGTGCTCTATACCATCCACAATTTCAAACACCAGGGCTTTGGCGGACCGGAGATCCTGTGGGCCACTGGTCTGAATCGCCCAGAATATTATTTCAGCTACGAAAAGCTGCGGGACAACTTCAATCCCTTTTCCCTCAACTTTATGAAGGGGGGGATTCTCTATTCGAACCATATCAATACCGTGTCGCCCCACCATGCCTGGGAAGCTCACCATGGGGAATGTGGCTTCGGCTTAGGCCATACGCTCCACGTGGTCCAGGATCGGTTCTCGGGGATTCTCAACGGCATCGACTATGGCGTTTGGAACCCGGAGAGCGATCGCCTGATTCCCTATCAGTTTGGTCCGGAAACTTGGAGCGATAAGGTTTTGAATAAGAAGGCCCTGCGGGAGAAGCTCGGACTGGCTCAGGGCAATAAGCCGCTGGTGGCATTTATCGGTCGGCTGGACGAACAAAAAGGGATGCATCTGGTGCATCACGGCATGTACTACGCCCTGAACCGGGGAGCGCAGTTCGTGCTGCTGGGCACGGCGACCGGAGCCAAAATCAACGACTGGTTCTGGCATGAGAAAAACCACCTGCACAGCAACCCCGACTGCCATCTAGAGCTGAGTTTCAACGAAGAGCTGGCCCACTTAATCTATGCCGCCGCCGATCTGATTTTGGTGCCCAGTAACTTTGAACCCTGCGGCCTGACCCAGATGATCGGCTTGAAGTATGGCACCGTGCCGGTGGTCCGCGGCGTCGGTGGCCTGGTGAATACCGTCTTTGACTGGGACTACGACACCAGTCATCCGCTGGCCGAACGTAACGGATTTATTTTCTATCAGCAGGACAACTACGCCCTGGAGTCAGCGATGAACCGGGCTTTGGATGTCTTCTATGACAATCCGGACTTGTTCCAGCAGCTGTCGCTCCAGGGAATGGCCTACGACTATTCCTGGACTAATCCGGCCAAGGAGTACGTCTCCCTCTACGATAAGATTCGTCACCGGTAGTTTGGAACTGAGTGTTTAACAAACTGCTGAAATGCTTCCTTGGCCAGGGGTTTAGGGCTTTATCCAAGAAGATGTTTCGGTCTGTGGGGCTACCTTGATTGAGGGTCGAAGCTACCTGCGCTCCGGGATTTTGGGCACGCTCTGGATACAGTCCAATCAAAGCCCGCCCTGCAACTGAGCTATGACTGCAGATTCTGTCGCTACTGGAGGCGTTTCCCGGGTAGGAATACTCTACGGTCAGGGGAGTGCGCTGTACACGGTTGGCCGTTACCAGGAGGCCCTACAGCGGTTCGCTGAAGTCGTGTCTATGTGCCCCGATCACTACGAAGCTTGGACCCTGCAGGGTTTTTCCTTGACGGCGGATAAGCAGTATCAGGCGGCGATCGCCAGCTTTGATCACGCCCTTGATCTCAATCCTAAATATTTTCTGGCGTGGCATGGTAAAGGCCATGCCCTGGCCAATCTGCGGCAGTTTGAAGAAGCGGTGATTTATCTGCGGCGGGCCGTGCGGTTGAATCCCAAGGACCACGAAGCCTGGTATAACCTGGGGACTGCCTTAAACCAGCTCTGCCAGTACGAAGAAGCCCTAGGCAGCTTTAAACGCAGCTTGCATATTAATGCCAAGGATCACCGGGCCTGGCACAATCAGGCGATCGCCCTGTGCGGTCTGCATGCCTATGAGCAGGCCCTCACCACTCTGGATCATGCCCTCAGTCTCAAGCCCAACAGCCATTACATCTGGAGCCAGCGGGGGACGGTGTTGATTCACCTGGGCCAGTATGGCAAGGCGATTCACTGTTTCCAAGTTTCCCTGACCCATCAGGTTGAGAACCCTAACGCCTGGTACGGATTAGCCCGCGCCTATGCCAAACAGGGCGACCTGGACATGACCCTAAAGCATCTCTATCGCACCTTCGTCCTCAGTCCCTACGTCTACCGAGTCATGGCGCAGATGGATAGCCACTTTGATGGACTTTGCGATCACCCCAGATTCCAGGCCTTGATCGATGCAGGGCCATAGCCAAGCTCAGGATTCAGACGGGTCTGACCGGCGAGAACCCGTGAACTCCCAAGGGCTGGAAATTTCTAGGCCGTCTTCGCTGAGGATGCCAGTAGTCCCGTTGACGGTCCCCAGGGTTTCGGCCCGTTCGGCTCGAAACCGCTGCACCTCCTGATGGACTTCAGCCGCAATTTCCTGGGCCGTTTTTGAAGCCGGGGGGGACGCCGCTAAAATGTTGGCTCGAAAGGCGATCTGCTGGAGCAGCACTTGTCTAGTCTCCGAGGCCAGATCTAAATCCAGATCCAGATCAAGCTCCATGCGGCCGTCGGTCGCCGCCTGCACCATGCGCTCAATCAAGCCTACACCGAAGGTTTCTAGGGCCGGTTCGTAGCGATCGCGATAGGTACTCAGGGCAGACTCTACGATGGTTTCCAGGGGGCGCTGTCCCAGGGCGAGCACTACTCGTTTTGCCAGTTCAATGTGGGTCGGGCTAATGACGGTGGCGATCGCCTCCGGCAGGTCAAAAACCTGGCTAATATGGCCAATCAGCCCATGGGCTTCGGCTGAGTTCACGTCCCCATCGGCCACGATGGGAATGATCGTCGTCACCGTGTCCTTGAGCTGGTCTAGGGGCAGGGAAGTGGCCTCTGACCAGTCGGTGACTTTTGTTTGGAGATAGGCGCTAAGGACAGACCTAGCCTGATTTTCTAACCCCTGCCATCGCTGGTGGGCGGCCTGTACCAGCGAGGCCTGGGCCGTTTGCTGCAAATCATCTAAAGCTGCCCGGACGCCGCCGCTGGTAAATTCTTGAGCAACCTGATGGGCGAGGGTTTGGGTTGCTTTTGCCGTCGGGACCATCTGTTCTACCTGCTGTTGGACTGCCATCAGAGCGCCGACGATGCCCTCCAGTTTGTTAACGGTTTGAGGCTGACCAAATTCTTCAACGTAGAGCTGAAGGGCCTGCTGCAGGAGCAGTCGTTGCGAATCATCGGCCATAGAAAAGCATCCCCTTGTCGGGGCCTGTGGATATCCGCTTCAATTGTGCGAAGAAATCTACCCTCAGCCGGAAAATTGTGCCAAAACTTAAGCCCTTAGGCGTCAACGTCTAAGCGGGCCGCCAGGGTAGCTACAACCGACTGACCCAGGGCGGTATGGTCATAACCGCCCTCGAGGCCAAACAAAATCTTTGGGGTTACCTCCAAACAGGCACGGGTAAAGGTGCCATAGTCCTGGGCCTGGAGCATCATACTGGCTAAGGGATCGCTGCGATGACCGTCATATCCAGCGCTAACAATTAGCAGCTGAGGGGCAAATCCCTGCAGAAACGGAATCACCGTTTGCTTAAACTGGGTGGCGTAGTCTGCGCTGGTGCTGCCTGCCGCCATCGGCAGATTCAGGATGTTTTGGTAATGTCCCTGCTCTTCACTGCGGCCCGTCCCTGGATAAAAAGGGGCCTGGTGCAAAGAGCAGTAGGCGATTTTAGGGGTGTCTTCTACCATGGCCTGGGTGCCGTTGCCGTGGTGGACATCCCAGTCGAGAATGGCAACCCGATCAATTCCTGGCTGTTCTAGGGCGTAGTAGGCGGCTAAAGCCGCATTGGAGAATAGGCAAAAGCCCATGCCTCGTTCGGGAACAGCGTGGTGGCCCGGCGGACGAGCTACGACAAAGGCGGACTGGCCGGTTTTGAGGACGTAGTCAATCCCGTCTAGCCAGGCGCTGACCGCCAGCAGGGCGACATCGTAGCTGCGCCTAGAAACCGGTGTATCCCCATCAATTTGGCCCCCTCCTTGAGCCGCGATCGCCCTCAAAGTCTCTACATAGCGAGGATCGTGGTGCTGCAAAATCAGTGGCAGAACGTCCCGCTGGCTAGTCGGCGTGGGCTGACGCCAGTCCAGATGGTCTGCCCAGCTGACCGCTTTGAGAGCCGCCACGATCGCCTGCAGTCGGCCCGGATTTTCAGGATGAAATGTCCCCGTATCGTGATCTAAAAACTCAGGGGAATAAATAACAGCAACTTGCTCGGTGGCGATCGCAGGATGCACGGCATTCTCCAATGGGGGTAGTGAGATCGGGTGATAGGGTGGCTAATCGTAGCAGGGAGCGAGGTGGCTGGCTGAGAACCTCCTGTAGCAAGACTTTCGGGGTCGTTTTGGCAGCTACTTTAGCCCAATCCATCAGGCAACTGGCACAGGTAAAGGCGTGCTAAAATAACACACATACAACCAAAGAATTTGCAAAAATTTCGGCGTTAAGCGACATTTCTGAGCACGAATGTCCGTTTAGCGCTTTGCTATTCGCAATTTCGGAGCTTTTCCCAGTATGGCCACCCCCGAAGAGCGCATCGTCCCTACGGATCTGCGCAATGAGATGTCTCGATCCTACCTCGAGTACGCCATGAGCGTGATTGTAGGTCGAGCCCTACCCGATGCTAGGGATGGCTTAAAGCCAGTGCATCGCCGGATTCTCTACGCGATGCACGAACTTGGCCTCACCGCCGATCGCCCCTTTCGTAAATGCGCCCGCGTAGTCGGCGAGGTATTAGGTAAGTATCACCCCCATGGTGATAGCGCCGTCTACGACGCCCTGGTGCGCATGGCCCAGGACTTTTCCATGCGGGCTCCGCTGATTAACGGCCACGGCAACTTTGGCTCGGTAGACAACGACCCGCCAGCGGCCATGCGGTACACCGAATGTCGCCTCCAGGCTTTAGCCAGCGACTCTCTACTGCAAGACATCGAGTCTGACACCGTTGATTTTGCTGACAACTTCGACGGCTCCCAGCAGGAGCCGATTGTTCTGCCTTCGCGGATTCCCCAGCTGCTGCTGAATGGTTCTTCCGGGATTGCCGTGGGCATGGCTACCAACATTCCCCCCCACAGTCTGGGTGAATTAATTGATGGAACGATCGCCCTGATCGAAAATCCTGAGATTTCTCTCACCGAGCTGATGGCGCTGATTCCAGGCCCGGACTTCCCCACGGGAGGTCAAATTCTGGGGCGCAACGGCATTCTGGAGGCCTACACCACCGGACGCGGGTCGGTCACCATGCGCGGGGTGGCTGCCATCGAAACGATCGAGCAGCGGGGTCGCCCCGACCGGGAAGCGATCATCGTCACGGAGCTGCCCTACCAGACCAACAAGGCGGCTCTGATTGAGAGAATCGCCGAAATGGTCAACGATCGCCGCATCGACGGTATCTCCGACATTCGCGACGAGAGCGATCGCGACGGCATGCGAATCGTCATCGAGCTGAAGCGGGACGCCTATCCGCGGGTGGTGCTCAACAACCTCTACAAGCAGACGCCCCTGCAAAACAACTTCGGCGTCAACATGCTGTCTCTAGTTAACGGCGAACCCCAGCTGCTCGGCCTCAAACCGATGCTGGAGGTGTTCGTTGACTTCCGGGTGGAAACCATCCCCCGCCGCACCCAGTACGAGCTACGTAAGGCGGAAGAGCGGGATCACATTCTCCAGGGCTACCTGATTGCCCTGGAAAACATGGATCAGATCATTCATCTGATTCGCCATGCTGCTGATACCCCCACGGCCAAGCAGGAGCTGATGGACTCCTATGAGCTAACGGAAACCCAGGCGGATGCCATTCTGCAGATGCAGCTGCGACGGCTGACGGCCCTAGAGGCTGACAAAATCCAGCAGGAACACGAAGAACTGCAGGCCAAAATTACTGACCTCAACGACATTCTGGCCCGCCGGGAGCGGATTCTAGAAATTATCGTCGAGGAACTGACCGCCATTCGCGAACGCCATGCCAATCCTCGGCGCACCGTGATTGAGTCCGATGATGCCGAGCTGACCGATATTTCCCTGATTGCCAATGAGCAAGTAGTGATTCTCGTTACCGAGCAGGGCTACATCAAGCGGATGCCGGTGGCCACCTTTGAAGCCCAAAGTCGGGCGACTCGGGGCAAGGCTGGGGCCAAGATGAAGGAAGACGACGGCATTTCCCACTTCATCACCTGCTACACCCACGACCACGTGCTGTTCTTTAGCGATCGCGGCGTCGCCTACTCGGTACGGGCCTACCAGCTGCCGGAAGGATCCCGCACTTCGCGGGGGGTGCCCATCGTGCAAATGCTGCCGATTCCTAGAAACGAGCAGATTACTTCGGTGCTGGGGGTACGCGACTTCACCGATGATGAATACCTGGTGATGCTGACCCAGGGGGGCTACGTTAAAAAAACCGCCCTGTCGGCGTTTTCCAATATTCGGGCCAATGGTTTGATTGCTATCTCTCTCGAAGAAGGAGATCAGCTGCGCTGGGTACGCCTGGGCCGGATCACCGATAGCATTCTGATTGGTTCCCACCACGGCATGACCATTCACTTCAAAGCCGACGACGATCAGCTGCGGCCCCTGGGTCGTCCCACCCGCGGGGTGCGGGCTATGTGCCTACGGGAAGGGGACGAGCTGATCAGCATGGACGTGCTGCCCAGCCAGGTGGTAGAAGCGGTGGTGGAAGCCAACGCCAATACCAGCGACGATGAGGCTGACGCCGATGATGCCACCGACGACGTGACCGCGGCGGGCCCCTGGGTGCTCGTCATTACCGGCTCTGGGCTGGGTAAGCGGGTGCCGGTGTCCAAGTTCCGGCTGCAAAACCGGGCGGGTATGGGCCTGCAGGCGATTAAGTTTCGCAGCGATGACGACTCCTTGAATGCGCTGCTGGTGGTGAATGAAGGGGATGAGCTGATGCTGATCACCAACCGGGGCATCATCATTCGTCAGCGGGTGGGAGATATTTCCATTCAGTCGCGGCAGGCCACTGGTGTCCGGCTCCAGCGCCTCGACGATGAAGACGCGATCGCGGCGGTGGCTTTGGTGCCCCCTGCGCTCCAATCTGACGGCGAGTCCGACGAAGAGGTCGACGAGGAAACCGAGATTGTCGAAGCTGCCGCGGACGAGGCCGTGACTGACTCAGCTGCGGAGGCCCCGAACGCCGAGGAAGAATAGCCCTCCTCTAAACCTGCTCTGATTCGGAGAAACTGCCCTGGTTGTTGCAATCGCTCAGCGACCGGGGCAGTTCTTTTAGATGAGCGTTTAACTGAGCGTTAGGACTTAGCCTCCTCGGTGGCTGGCAGCACCGGCACCCGGACAAACCTGAGGCCGCTGACTCCCTGCAGGGGTTCCACGGAGCCCTGTTCGAGCTGGTCGCTCACCAGCTGTTCTCGCTGGAGGTAGGTGAGGTAGCGCTGGTATTCCTGCCACTCTTCTTCTGTGGAGTAGACGATGGTCAACATTCCCGGCTGGGTGATGCGTTTGCCGCTGGTGTCGCAGGCTTTGTCAATGCGCTTTTTGACGATTTCGTAGCGGGTGTCGCGGGTGCCCCGCACGTCGAACAGCCGTTCGGTGTGCTCATCATGGGTGATGTCTACCTTGGTGGCCTGCACCAGCACCAGGTGGGTAACCACCAGATCGCTGTCGTAGCGATCCTTGAGACTGTAGGCCGCCTGGGCACAGGCACATACGGCTCGCAGCTGCTCATAGCGCAGGCTATGCAGATGAAAGTCGGTGAACTGGCTGTCAATGGACTTGCCCGCATAGATCATGTGGTCGATGCCGTCGGTGGCCTCCACATCGCAGTAGTGGGGAGTAATCTGCTGCATGGCCTGCTGCCACTGGCTCCAGGTTTGCCGCAGCAGTTCGTTGATGCTGTTGATGGTGTGATCGTAGCGGGCCCGGGCCTGGTAGACGCAGCCCTGTTCTGGGTCAAGGGCGGCGCGGTAGGTGGCGATCGCCGCGGCTGCCTCCGGGCCACAGCGACCAAAATAGTCAAAATGGGTTTCCACCTCATGCTGCAAATAGTGCAGCAATGTGACTTCTGACTCCACGGTGATTCCTTGGTATAGCGTTTCGAGCCGTTCCTGGAGATCGAGGCGAAGCTGTTCGATGAAGGCAATGGGCATGGCGGCGGCGACGGCATCAATGACGGCTAGGGCCAGGGTAAACTGCTGCACTAGATCTGCCTGGATGGAGCAATTGCGTTCCTCTGAGGAGCCGCGAATGTCGGAGATGCCGTAGAGGGGACAGACATTTTCAAAGGTGATGGCCTGGGCCGGTAGCCCCCAGCTGCGTCGCTCTGCCTCTTGCTCAAACCGCCACCGCACGGAGGGATGAATGTTGGTAAAGCTCTCCCGTACCCCGTGGCGCATGGCCGCTGAGAGGGCGGGAATCAGGGTCGTGGCATTGCAGCAGTCTGCCTGGTTAAAGGCGTAGGGCTGGGAGCTGGCAATGCCCATGAGCCCAAGCAAGCGCTGCTGGTTGGAACTGGCGGTCTTAGCCACCAGGGGAATCAACAGTAGCGATCGCACTCCCCTTGCCGCAATCTGCTGTTCGATGGTGCTAATGGCGACCTGTTCGAGGTCGGCGACGTTCACCACCTGGCCTTGGGCAGTCACTGCGAAGAAAGAGGTAGCTTGGAACTCATGGACAGAAAAGGTTTGAGCCTGCCATTCGGGCTGCTCCAGATCTAAAAACAGCCGTACCTGATCCTGCTCGGCGCTCAAAATTAACAGGCTATGGGCGCGAAACAGCGGCTTGATCAGCCGGTTTGCCGCCTGAAACTTCTGCGGCTCTAACACCGACTCCTGGTTGACTACCAGTTCGATCAGGTCTCGAACCAGTTCCCGCTCGGTGACATCCGTGCCCTCCAGTAGCAAGTAGCCCTCCGCCTGGTATCGTCCTGGCCTCAGCTCAGCGATCCAGCTGTTCAGAGGCGAATGGGGATCATATAGCTGGGCCATGACCTCTGAGGCCGTTGGTTTTTCTTTCCAGCAGCGAAGGAGGGCCGAGACAAGATCGTCCTGGAGGTTGTATACCCGACATTGCTCTGCTTCGGTGCCACGAATTCGCAGCTCTAACCGGCGGACGGGGGCGGATTTTTGGCCTAAGGTGACAATCACTGGCTCATGAAGCAGGCAGTCATCTATCCAGGCGGCCTCTCCAAAGTGGGCATTGAGTATCCCCTGTAAAATGTGGCGGCGATAGCGCTCTGCTAGCTGGCGTTGGTCGTCGGCAGCCAGGCTTTCTAGCAGGCGGGTGCCCTGGCAGTCGTCGCTGCCCACCACCCCTGCCAGCTGATAAAAATAGTCATTGGCAAACACAAGGGTTGGCCCATCAGCGGCGCAGACGTCTACAACTGCTATGACGAGATGGCTCTGGCGCTGGAGTAGAGACAGCCATCGGCTGTGTTGAGAGGGGGACTCCGACAATAGGGGTTCCCGGTTAGGGATGGGGATATTCATCATCGCGGGTGACTAGGGTTCAGCAATCTAGGTTTGAGCGGCTAGATCGGGGCTGAGATGCTCTCTGCGCAAAAGGCCAGCCGCCAGCAGCAACCGGTCCTGATCGGCTTCAAATCAGCGGGTTAGCCCCTGTGGCTTCATCGCTGGCTGAGACAATTACGCAAACTGACCCTGATGCAAAAATGGCCTGTGGGGAACGCCCACTCGTGGCGATCGCCAAACACCGGCCTGACACCGACTAAAATAGACCTTTAGCCGAGTAGCCCTAAGTAGTTACCCCCTGGTCTTCATCTAGTATTCACCCGGCTACCCCTAGACCCATCATCCACTGACTTATTCATGTTTGAAGCCCTATCTGAGCGGTTCGAATCAGCCTGGAAGAAGCTCCGCGGCCAGGCCAAAATTAGCGAATCGAATATTCAAGAGGCTCTGCGGGACGTGCGGCGGGCCTTATTGGAAGCCGATGTCAACCTCCAGGTAGTCAAAACCTTCATTGCCAACGTGCAGGAGCAGGCGCTAGGGGCCGAGGTGATTTCTGGGGTGAATCCCGGTCAGCAGTTCATCAAAATCGTCAACGACGAGATGACCAAGCTGATGGGGGAGGCCAATGAACCCCTGGCTAACGTCGATAATCCTCCCACCGTCGTTCTGATGGCGGGCCTCCAGGGCACCGGTAAAACCACCGCCTCTGCCAAGCTGGCTCTGCACCTGCGCAAAGAAAATCGCCGCGCCATGCTGGTGGCTACCGACGTATACCGCCCCGCCGCTGTGGATCAGCTGGTCACCCTCGGTAAGCAAATCGACGTACCGGTGTTTGAGCTGGGCACCGACGCCAACCCTGTAGACATTGCCCGTCAGGGGGTGGAAAAGGCCAGGGAAGACGGCCTAGACGTGGTGATCGTGGACACCGCCGGACGCCTGCAAATCGACCCCAAGATGATGGCGGAGCTAGCGGATATTAAGCAGGCGATTCAGCCGGACGAAGTGCTGCTGGTGGTGGATGCCATGACCGGCCAGGAAGCCGCCACCCTGACCCGTACCTTTCATGACGAAATCGGCATTACCGGGGCAATTCTCACCAAAATGGACGGAGACTCCCGGGGTGGGGCGGCCCTGTCGGTGCGGCAGATTTCCGGCAAGCCGATCAAGTTCATCGGCGTGGGCGAAAAAGTCGAAGCCCTCCAGCCGTTCTATCCGGAACGCATGGCCTCCCGGATTCTGGGCATGGGGGACGTACTCACCCTGGTGGAAAAAGCCCAGGAAGCGGTGGATATTGCCGATGCGGAAAAGCTCCAGCAGAAAATCGTCGAGGCCAAGTTCGACTTCGATGATTTTTTGAAGCAAATGCGGCTGATGAAGAGCATGGGCTCTCTGGGCGGCATCATGAAGCTGATCCCGGGCATGGGCAATAAGATTTCCAGCGACATGCTGGAGCAGGGAGAAGTGCAGCTCAAGCGGGTGGAGTCGATGATTAACTCCATGACCAAGCAGGAGCGCAAGAACCCGGAAGTACTCTCCGGTTCCCCCAGTCGTCGCCGCCGCATCGCCACCGGTTCTGGCCACAAAGAAAAAGACGTGAGCAAGCTGGTGAGCGACTTTCAGAAGATGCGCACGATGATGCAGCAGATGGGCTCTGGCCAGATGGGCATGCCCGGCATGGGCGGCGGTATGCCGGGTATGGGCGGTGGTTTCCCTGGCATGGGTGGCGGTATGCCCGGCATGGGCGGCCCGCGTCCGGGATTCCGAGCGCCGGGCGGCTCTAGCAAGAAGAAGAAAAAGCAGAAGAAAAAGAAGGGATTTGGTCAGCTATAGGGGGTGACCCCGCGCAGCGTGACCCACCATCCAGTCTACAGAGCTGCTGGGTGCAGACCGCTATCGCCCCAACACCCACTGGCGGTGGGACACCATCACCCCGATAATGCTGCTGTGGGTTTCCGTGGTCAGGGCGATATATAGCTGTAGCCACATCGCATAGGACATATCGTTCGCCCTGAGCCCGTCGTATGTCTTTCAGACAGGCTGGGCCAACAGGTAGTGGCCCCTAGGGGAGCAAGGGCAAAGGCTTCGACAAGCTCAGCCTGAGCGGTGTCCTGACCTTGATGGCTATAGCCATCAAGGAAATGCAGTTAGTTAATCCCAGTCTTGGGGAGGGCGAGCTTAATACAGGTCGAGGGCTGGAATGAGAAGTTCAATGCAGCTCACATCGAGTGTGAATTAGGTCGCACCACTTTCGATTCTTTTACCTGACGAGTTGCGAGTTGGCGAAACCTTTGTTGACTGCTTTGGCTGACTTGGATGATGCTGAAGTGAATTTGAGGATGTCAAGGTTGGGTCTAGACCGGTGCTGTTTCTTTGCCTCGTACCGTTCGTTAATCTCAACCTGTTTTTTACAAAATTCATATTCATCTCAAAACCGCCGATACACCTCCTCATAGGAAAAATGAACACTAAAATCTAGCTCTCCAATGTCTAGTAGATTCAGCGTTATTTCGAGGAGTCGGGTCTTAGTTTTGATGTCCTCGAGATTGGGCTCTCCACACTCCTTCAACAGTTCTAGGTGTGTCCTGATTGAGACATAGGGCTTGATATTGATCGCAAAATCTTTGGTGCCGTTGCTCCGGGTGTAGCTCACTACTTTGCCAACTGCTGCGTATCCGCCGTACCGTTCAAACTTGTCGACGGCAGGGACATCTTTGTTTACATACAGCCAAATATGGTCTAAGGTTCTTATTTGCTCCTTACATCCTCTGTAAGGAACCACCTTGACACGTTGCAGTAGAAGAGCCGTATCTCCAGTCCTGCTAGCGGTTTCCCAGTAATTTAAATATCCTTGAAAGCGAACGCCTTGCCCAAGCCAATCGGCAAGCGGTCTACAATCGACCGGTGACTTTTGCATTCTTATGCTCCCTTAGCCGGGGTTGCATGGGGTTGAAGGGCAACCTGGTTATTTTTCCAGATTGCCCAATTCTGAGCGCATTATCTTAAAGGCATTTCAACCATCGACCGCTGGCTCATAGGCAGCTATCATGGCGATCGCTTTAAAGGGAGATAGCTCTGCCTCTGGCATTGTCGCCATCTCCAACACCGTCTCTAGGAGCAACAACTTCGTTGTGTGACAACACAACCCTCCTGTTAGCCGCTGCATCTTTGGTGCGGTCGCTCAATCTTTTCCTGCGATCGCCCTAACTCTTTAATCCAGCGGTGCAACTCTTGATATTGAGGCGGCGACATAGCGATGCGATCGCTCAACAGCTTCTATCGCTGGGCTGCATCGCTGATGCGATCGCGCTAACCGTTGAAGTTATCAATGCAACTCGTCGTTGTCATAGAGTAACTTCGAATGTGGGCGTCACCCATGCTTGGGCGATCGCGTCACAACGCTTTGGTCATGGCGGCAGCGAAGCTATTGCCAGCGGCTATCTCGATGGCGGATGGGCAACTCGTTTTGGCGCTTGGCAACATTCATCTGGGCTTTATCAAACTCGCTGATCGCCGGTCACAATCTTGGTAATTGATGCGGCGATCGCGTTTCGTCCGGGGGCAATCTTGGCAGTAGACAAGACACATCGACGCTTCACCCCCGAGCGTTGGTTTCGACTCCGCTCAACCAACGGTTACCTGTCTCCGCTCAACCAACGGTTACCTGTCTCCGCTCAACCAACGGTTACCTGTCT
>PYEQ01000551.1 GCA_003017785.1 filamentous cyanobacterium CCP5
AGATATGGGGGCGGCGGGGATTACCTGCTCCACCTCGGAAATGGCGGCCAACGGCGGCGTGGGTATCGAGCTGGATCTTGATCAAGTGCCCAGTCGAGAGACGGGCATGGTGCCTTACGAGTATCTGCTGTCTGAATCCCAGGAGCGAATGCTGTTTGTGGGAGTGGCCGGACGTGAACAAGAGCTAATCGAGATTTTCGAGCGGTGGGGCCTGCACGCGGTCGTAGCCGGACGGGTGATCGAAGAACCGATCGTGCGGATTTTGTTCCAGGGGGCAGTGGCGGCAGAGATTCCGGCTTCTGCCCTGGCGGAAGACACCCCCCTATATCACCGGGAACTGCCGGAACAGCCCCCCGAATATGCTCGCACTGCCTGGGCCTGGACTCCAGAATCTCTACCCGCTGCTACCGCCACCGGGCTAACGGGTGGCCCTGCCTGGGCGGAGGTGCTGCTGGCGCTGCTGGACTGTCCGGCGATCGCCTCCAAGCAGTGGGTCTACCGCCAGTACGACCATCAGGTGCAAAACAACACGGTGCTGTGGCCTGGCGGCGGGGATGCGGCGGTGATTCGTCTACGCCCTGTAGGCGGTGGTAGTGCCACCCAGCGGGGACTGGCGGCAACGGTGGACTGCAACGCCCGCTATGTCTACCTGCATCCCTACGAGGGGGCAAAATCGGCGGTGGCGGAGGCGGCCCGCAACCTCAGCTGCGTAGGGGCAGAACCCCTAGCGGTGACCGACAACTTAAACTTTGGTAGCCCGGAGAAACCCGTGGGTTACTGGCAGCTAGCGGAAGCCTGTCGGGGGCTGGCGGCAGCCTGTGAAGAGTTTTCCACTCCCGTGACCGGGGGCAACGTTTCCCTATACAACGAAACCCTGGACAGCCAGGGCCACCCCCAGCCGATTTATCCGACCCCGGTGGTGGGCATGGTGGGCCTGGTAGAGGATGTGACCCAAACCTGCGGCCAGGGCTGGCGGGAGGCGGGAGACATGATCTACCTGCTCGGCGTTCCTTTGGACGATTTGGCAGCTAAGTCTCCTTCTGACCTGTCCCTAGTGACCCTGGGCGGTTCTGAATATTTGGCGACCGTCCACCAGACAGTGGCGGGCTATCCCCCCGGTATTGATAGCGCCCTGGAGCAGCGGGTGCAGGCGGCCTGTCGCTGGGGCATCCGTCAGGGCTGGATTCGCACTGCCCATGACTGTGCAGAGGGGGGACTGGCGATCGCCCTGGCTGAGTCCTGCATCAGCGGTCAGCTAGGAGCTCAGATTCAGCTACCGGTGGGAGCCAATCCGGCCGCCCGCTGGGATACCTTGCTATTTGGCGAAGGGGGAGCCCGGATCCTGGTGGCGGTGAAGCCGGAACATGCTTCTGCCTGGGTGAGCTATCTGTCCTCTGGCGATCTTCCCTGGCAGCTAATCGGTAAAGTTACCCCCACGTCCCGCCTGATCCTAGAAACTCAGACAGGGCAAACGGTTGTCGATGCGTCCTTAGAAGAAATGACCCAGACCTGGCAGAATGCGATTCCTCGACGACTGGAGGACTAATTTTTTTGTAGGAAAATCTACAAAGAATTCAGCTATGTCGTCGCGCGGGTGAGATGCACGAAGGTTGAATTGAGGCGTCCTCAATTCTGGGTGCCAGCCAACGTTAAGACGAAGCAGTGATAGAATTTAGGCGACATTAAGAAACTGTTAAACGCATCGCCTGCCAAGTATTTCTGCTCATTTCTGTGGGTTTCTGTTACCGGCAAACATACCTCTTATCATAAGAAGTGTGTACTGAAGCGAGAGAAGGTCGCCTGATGATGGGTATTCAATAGGCACCTTTCAGCCGATCAGCATTCTTCCAGCTAGCGTTACCTGCCGTTGTCGTCTTTCCCCAAACTGATGCCTTCTTCCCCCGAATTTTTGGCTGCCCAGGGCTCGCCTGAGCCTCAAGATCAGCTTGAGCCCCGTCCAGATAAACCAGAGGAAGCCTGCGGTGTCTTCGGCATTTTTGCCCCTCAGGAAGACGTGGCCACCCTGACCTATTTCGGACTGTACGCGCTTCAGCATCGCGGTCAAGAATCGGCGGGCATTGCCACCTTCGACCAGGGCAAGCCCCAGTGCTACAAGGAGATGGGCCTGGTTTCCCAGGTGTTTACCGATGCCAGTCTCCACGCCCTATCCGGACAGATGGCGATCGGCCATACCCGCTATTCCACCACCGGAGCCAGTCGGGTCTGTAACGCTCAGCCATTCCTGGCGGATACGCCCTCCGGAGCGATCGCCCTGGCCCACAACGGCAACCTGGTGAACGCCAGCGATCTGCGGGATGCCCTGATTGAGCGAGATCACGCCCTGGAAACCACTACCGACTCGGAAATGATTGCCTTTGCGATCGCTGAAGCGGTGGGCGACGGCTACGGCTGGGTGGAAGCGGCGATCAGAGCGTTCAAGCGCTGCCAGGGAGCCTTTAGCCTGACCATCGGCACTCCCGGCGGTCTGATGGGAGCCCGTGATCCGCTAGGCATTCGCCCTTTAGTCATTGGCACGATTGGTGAACCCACAGAAGGCCAGCCTACCCAGTATGTGCTGGCTTCAGAAACCTGCGCCCTGGATATTATTGGGGCTGACTATCTGCGGGACGTGCAGCCCGGAGAACTGGTGTGGATTAACGAGCAGGGGTTGACCTCCATTCAGTGGGCGGAAGCAGCCCAGCGTCGCCTGTGCGTGTTTGAGATGATTTACTTCTCTCGCCCCGACAGCATGGTCAACGCCGAAACCCTCTACAGCTACCGGCAGCGCCTCGGTCGTCGGCTGGCCCAGGAGTCCCCGGCGGACGTGGATCTGATCATGGCGGTGCCCGATTCTGGGGTACCGGCAGCGATCGGGTTTTCCCAAGAATCGGGCATTCCCTACGCCGAAGGGCTGATCAAAAACCGCTACGTGGGTCGTACCTTTATCCAGCCCACCCAGTCCATGCGGGAAACCGGCATTCGTATGAAGCTCAATCCCCTCAAGGACGTGCTTCAGGGGAAGCGCATCCTAATCGTGGATGACTCCATCGTGCGGGGCACCACCAGCCGCAAGATCGTCAAGGCTCTTCGGGAAGCAGGTGCGACAGAAGTCCACATGCGAATTTCCTCGCCGCCCGTCACCCATCCCTGCTTCTTCGGCATTGACACCGACACCCAGGATCAGCTGATTGCCGCCTCCCACTCCCCGGCGGAAATCGAACAGCAGATTGGCGTCGATTCTCTGGCCTACCTGAGCTGGGAAGGTATGTTAGAACCCACCCAGCAGGATCCCAATAGCTTCTGCTCTGCCTGCTTTACCGGCGACTATCCGCTGGATATTCCAGCGCCCATCAAGCGTACCAAGCTGAAGTTTGAAGGTAACCGGGAGAAGTCGGCGGTTTCGGCGGGGTAGTGGTTTAGAAGAGGAGGTAGGGGAGCAGGGGAGAGAGGGAGACGCTGACTTCGACGCCGCTCAGTCAGCGGTATCTCACCACCCTACTGCCCTATCTCTTTATCACTCCACCACCAAC
>PYEQ01000552.1 GCA_003017785.1 filamentous cyanobacterium CCP5
CGGCCCTGGCCAGCGGCGACGCCGAGGAAGCGTTTCGCCAGACAGAAACAGTGCTGAGCTTTCTCAATGGCCAGTTGCGACTGCCCTATTTTCTCGGGGCTCAGTTTACCCTGGCAGATATTGTGGCGGGGACGGCGGTATCGCTATTCTGGCGGCTGGGGAATCGCTTCGATGCCTATCCTGCCCTGGAGCAGTGGTATCAGCAGCTGGCCCAGCGGCCCGCCTGGCAGCAGACCCATCCCAGCGCCAAAGACTTCAAGCTGTGGCAGCGCTACATCCGAAGACAGTCCCAAAAGTCTGACTAGGCAACTGTTCCCAAAGCGGTTGGGGAGGAATAGACGTTAATTGTTAATTAGAGTGTTTGCTCACGGGCTGGGTGTCTATTCCAGCACGATTGGTCCGGCACGATTGGTCCGGCACGATTGGCTATGGTTGCCGGATGGTTAAGGCCAGCCTTGAGATTCCAGATCTAAAGCCTGTGACGGCAATATAGCTGTAAACATGTCGCATAGGATATCCCGCTGCCCTGAGCCTGAGCGGTGTCTTAACCTTGATGACTATGGCTATGCTAAGCCGGGCATCCTGGCGGCAGTGAACCATAATGGTACGGCACAATGGAAGCTGTCCCACGCAGCAAAGCATATGAGCAAAACCAATCATCACCCCTGGATCAAATGGGCGGTTGGCACAGGGGTAGGGACTGTGGCGATCGCTGCCATCGTTGTTGCCGCTCTGGTAGCTGTTCCGGGGGACAGCAGTGGTGAAGGAGACCCTCTGCCACTGGCCGAGAATCCGACAGAAGATCAGGCTGCAGCGGATCAGGCTGCGGCACGTCAGGAATGGGAAGCCCGTCAGCAGCAGATTTTGGAGGTACTTCAGGCTCGAGGGCCAGAAGCAGTGCTGAGCTCATCTCCCACGAAGGGCGCTGCCGATGCTCCGGTGACGCTGATTAAGTTTTCCGATTTTCAGTGCCCCTATTGCGCTTTGGCAGCAGAGCAAATGCATGACTTTGTGGGCAGCCACGAAGATGAAATGCGCTACGTTTACAAGCACCTGCCCCTCACCCAGATCCACCCGGAGGCATTGCCCTCGGCCAAGGCCGCCTGGGCCGCTGGCCAGCAGGGACAGTTTTGGGCCTACCACGACGCCCTCTTCGCCAACCAGGCTCAGCTAGGGGAAGCGCTGTACGTGAAGATTGCCACGGATTTAGGGCTGGATTTGGATCGGTTTAATCGCGATCGCGCCAGTGATGCCGCCCAGGCCGCGATCGATGCCGATGTAGATTTGGCTCGGGCCCTGGACATTCGCGGTACCCCCACCTTTTTAATGAACGGACTGCTGATTCCGGGGGGAGCTCCACCTGAATTCTTCGAAGAGGCCCTCAGACGCATGCAGGCGGCTAGTGAGGCTAGTAAACAGAATTAATCCTCAGCTACACCGCTGATCTAGGGCCGCTGATCTAGCGCCTAGATCAGCGCATCGCCGCCAGACTGTTGACGGCCGCTAGCAGCCGATCAGGCAAAATTGGCTTGGCCAGTACGTCATCGGCCCCTGACAGCCGCGCCTGGGTGGCCTGGGGAGAGTCGGCGTCATCCACCAAAGCCAGTACCCGCACCCGACGGGCGCTAGCGTGCCGCCGCAGGGACTTGATAATGTCCTGGCCGTTGGCGCTGGTCAGATTGATATTGACGATCACCGCCATGGGCTGCAGCAGCTCCACCTGCTCAATCACCTGGGAGCCCTCAATTACCCAGATCACCTGATATTCAGCGGCGGTGAGCATATCGCAGATGATGCCAGCGCTGTCTTCCTGATCCTCTAAAAGCACGATGCGCCCCACAATCGGCTCAGGTACGACTGCCTGGGGAACCTGCTTGGCAGCTTCAATCCAGCGCTGGGGCGGTAGGCGTACCGTAAACACTGAGCCTGTGCCCTGTTTTGAGGTGACGTTGACCGTGCCTCCGTGGAGATCCACCAGCTGTTTAGTCAGGGCCAGCCCCAGGCCGGTGCCTTCGATGTCGCCCACATTGCTACCCCGACGAAAGGCAGTTTGGACATCGATCTGCTCGGCGGCGGGGATGCCGATGCCCTGGTCGCTGACCTGCAGGATGGCCCGCTGCTGGTGCTGGCTGAGTCGGACCTGAATGGGGGTATTGGCAGGGGAATATTTCGCAGCGTTGGCAATCAGGTTGGTGAGCAGCGATCGCATTAGCTTTTTATCCCAAAAGGCGCGGGTGTCAGTCGAGCTGGTGAGCCTGATGGTTTGGGAAATCCCCGGCTGCATTTCTTGAATGACTTGCTGGCAGAACGGGGTCACCGCCAGCAGTTCCGGGTTGAAATCCAGCCTGCCCGCTTCGGCCCGGGTCAGGGTGAGCAGGTCGGTAATTTGCTGGCTCATTTGCTGGGCGGTGATGTGGATGCGCCGGGTGTGGCGCTGGCGCTGCTCCTCAGACAGCTCGCCGGAGTGGGTATCCAGGGACTCTGCGGTGAGCAAAATGGTGCTCAGGGGGGTGCGCAGCTCGTGGGAGGCCATGGAGAAAAACCGCTGCTTCAGCTCGCTCAAGGCTCGACTGCGGGACAGCTCGGTTTGTAGACTGCGCAGGAACAGCACCAGGCTGCCGGTCAGCAGCAGTCCAGTCAGCAGGGTGGCCCAGGTGCCGTAGCTGGCACTGAGGGGATAGGTGGCGGCAGGCAAAAATTCCAGCCGCCACTGGCGCTGGGCCGCATTGAGGGTACGTATACAGGCGGCAGAATCCAGGCAGAGGGTCTGAGTACGCTGCCCCTGAGCTTCAGAGGGGGATGGCGTCGTCCCCAGCAGAGCCTGGGTCTTGGCATCGTAATGGCCTAAAAACTGGCTGTCTGGGGGGGCATTCTGGTCATGAATGGCAAAATCGATCTCATAGCTCAGATCTGCCAGGGTTTCTTCCACCACGTCGGCGATGCGAAATACTCCCACCAGCAGGCCATCAAACTCGGCCTGACGGTCTGCTAGGGTCGCCGGAACTGCTCCTGATCGATACAGGGGCAACACCACCAGAAAGCCGTACTGGTCTCGCTGTTCTTGCACCAGCCGAATCCGCCCCGTCGCCTGAATCTCTCCACTGTCGCGGGCAGGCTCGATCGCCGCCAGTCGAGTCTCGCTGGAGTTGAGATCGAAGCCCAGGGCCGCTTCATTGCCTGCCAGCGGCGCAATGTAGGTGACGGGAATGTAGTAGGCCCGATTTCCGGCGGACAGCAGCCGATTATCAGCCCCCAGCTCCTGAATTTGAAAGGTGGAAAAGCCTTCCTCCCGCACGGTTTGCTCAAAGGCCCGCCGATCCTGCTGGTTCACAACGGGAGCCCATTCCAGGGCTTGAATGCCGGGATAGACCTGGAGCGATCGGGCCACAAACTGCTCGAAGGTCTGTCGCGGCACCGGCTGGCTGACCCGATAGTGGTCGCTTAAAAAACTCAGCAGATCGGTGTAGCGGTTGAGGCTGCGCTGCAACGTAATGGTCAGGTTTTCGATCTGCTGCTGAAAACGGTTG
>PYEQ01000034.1 GCA_003017785.1 filamentous cyanobacterium CCP5
CTCATGGATGCTGTAGATGAATACATTCCGACTCCCGAGCGAGATATTGACAAGCCCTTCCTGATGGCGGTCGAAGACGTTTTCTCTATCACTGGCCGTGGCACGGTGGCGACCGGCCGGATTGAGCGGGGTAAAGTCAGAGTCGGTGACACTGTTGAGCTAGTGGGCATTCGCGATACGCGCAGTACGACCGTTACTGGCGTTGAGATGTTCCAGAAAATTCTGGATGAGGGTATGGCTGGCGATAACGTCGGCGTTCTGCTACGGGGTCTTCAAAAGACCGACATTGAGCGGGGTATGGTATTGGCCAAGCCCGGTAGTATTACTCCTCATACTCAGTTCGAGTCTGAGGTCTATATCCTTAAAAAAGAGGAAGGTGGACGTCATACTCCCTTTTTCTCGGGGTACAAGCCTCAGTTCTATGTCCGTACTACTGACGTAACTGGCACCATTAAGGCATTCACCGCTGACGACGGTAGTGCGGCTGAAATGGTGATGCCCGGAGATCGGATCAAAATGACCGTTGAATTGATTAACCCGATCGCTATCGAGCAGGGCATGCGCTTTGCTATCCGTGAAGGAGGCCGGACGGTTGGTGCTGGAGTGGTATCTAAAATCCTGAAGTAGATGCTCTAGCATTCGAGACATTGGGGGCAGTGGCTTAAGCTCTGAGCTCTAGCTACTACCCCTAAATTTTTTCTGCGGCTTAGAGTCGCTGAATTCCAATAGAACCTAGAAAATTGAACGGTTGAATCATCAATATGGCTACCATACAGCAGCAAAAAATCCGTATTCGTCTCAAGGCATTTGATCGCCGCTTGCTAGACACATCCTGTGAAAAGATTGTCGACACTGCTAATCGAACCAATGCTACAGCCATTGGTCCAATTCCTTTGCCAACTAAGCGGAGAATATATTGTGTCCTGCGATCGCCCCATGTAGATAAGGACTCTAGAGAACATTTTGAGAGCCGTACCCATCGTCGGATCATCGATATCTATCAGCCTTCCTCAAAAACCATCGATGCTCTGATGAAGCTTGACCTACCTGCTGGCGTAGATATCGAGGTGAAGCTGTAGACCTATCTTAAAAATTATTTGAAAATCCAGCATTTGCAGCAGTTCGCCGATACTGGTATCGGCGACGTAAGAAGGTTGTTAGACGAATTTCCTTGCTAACAGCCTTTTTTGTTTGGATGCCTGCTGCCCTATCTCTGACAGCCCCGCTATGTGCGTTAAAATAACTTAGCATATCCTTGGATTCTTCACGGAGTAACCGTTTAAGGAAACGCACCGGAGTTACGTCTTTTTCGGCTGGGTCTAATGACATTTTCCTCCTCGATTGGCGTTCGGGAACTGCCTTTATTTCCGCTACCTGAACTAGTTCTGTTTCCAGGAAGACATCTACCTTTACATATTTTTGAGTTTCGCTACCGAATCATGATGAACACACTACTTCAAAGCGACAAGCGTTTTGGAGTCTTGATGTTGGATCCTGAAACTGGAGGTCCCGTATCCGTAGGGTGTTGCGCAGAGGTTTTAAACTACCAGCGCCTTGCAGATGATCGCATGAAAGTCTTGACTATTGGACAGCAGAGATTCCGACTATTGGAACTGATACGGGAAAAGCCATTTCGTATTGGCTTAGTAGAGTGGATAGAGGATAAAGCTACTGAGCAAGACTTGCGTCCTTTGGCAAACAATGTGGATCGCCTTTTGCGGGACGTAGTACGTTTGTCCGCAAAGCTGACAGGACAAGAGGTTGAGCTACCTGATAATATTCCCGACCTTCCTTTAGAACTTTCTTACTGGGTAGCAGGCAACCTTTATGGAGTGGCCGAAGAACAGCAGTCTTTATTAGAGATGCAAGACACAGCTCAACGCTTAGACCGAGAAATCGAAATTCTGACTTCGACCCGAAATCATCTCGCAGCCAGAACTGCGCTCAAAGATATCCTGGAATAGCGGCATCTCAAGGCTTCAGTGCGTAACAATGATTCGTTTTGCTACGAATCAGGCCTGTTAGCTCTCTTCTTATACAACCCCAGTACAACAGCAGTTAAGCCAATTACCATGGATGGCTCTGGGATGCTGGGAGTAAAGGCGAGACCGATAGGGCGGTTTAAGATCGCTGTAGAACTCACGAACAGAGATCGTTGAGTTGTCTCTGGGTCAAAACGCAGCACAGTACCTGCATTATCACTATTAAAATCAAACCCAACCGTAAACAGATCTCCACTGGGACCAAAGGCGAGGCTACCGATAAAGTTACTACTCGGGATCGTTTCGGTGTAGTTAGTAGAGAAGGCGTCGATCAGGCTCCGAGTATTAAAATCATAGCTGTAGATATCGCTAGCGTAATCGCTGACATAGAGATTACCGTCTCTGGGACCAATAGCTAAACCGAGAAGGCTAACAAACCCAAAACTATCGACGGCAGCAGGAGGTTGAGGAATAAAAACCTCGCTGACTCCTGTAGCCAGGTCATATCGAAGCACCTGACTGGGATAACCCAAGCTGTAGTCGGGTACGCCGTCGACAGCCACGCTGCCTTGGGTAGTCACATAGAGAGCATTATCAGGTCCGAAAAGCAAGCCATTAGGACCATTCAGCCCCTCGGGGGTGCCATCGCTTTCAGCAAATACATCCAAAAATATCCCAGTCGTTCCGTCATAGCGAAGAATCTGGTCGCTGAGAAAACTACTAACATATAGATTGCCGTCAGGGCCGAAGGCTAAACCATAGGGGCGAAATAGGCCTCCTCCGGTAGCAAATTCGTCAATTAAGGTGCCGGTTCTGCCATTGAAACGAAAGACAGTAGAATTCTCTGGAGTTGTACCAGAACTGACATATAAATGTTTATCAGGCCCAAACAGCAGAGTGTCCGGGCTATCGAGTCCACTCTCAGGGCCGATGAATTCTCCTAGGAAGTCACCAGTAATTTCATCAAAGCGGGTGACGTTGTTTCCTCCATTGCCACTAACTAGTAGGGCGGCTTTTACCTGAACACCACTGCTTGCCAGATTAAGTCCAGAGATCGCTAGCGAACCCAGCATTAACGCTATAGTTTTCATAGAACGGTAGACGTACTCAAAACAGAAGTGTGCTGATGATACAGAGCCCACTCCAGAGAAAATACTGCTTACCTTACATTTTCCATAGATTTTGTAAAAGCTTTATCTAAAAGCCCGTGAAACTACGGATCGTTTTATCAAGCTCTTACAGTTTTAAGTCCTTTTAAGAAACCGGTACTAAGCTACAGGTTCACGCTGGCTAATGAAACTATTGACGTGACTTAGGTAGGTAGGAGCATCCTCTAGCATCGGAAAATGGCTGGTATTGGCTATCAGCACATACTTAATCGAGTCGCTGAGATCGGCGGCCTTACGCCCCAGTTCGGCAGGGGTAATCTGGTCGTATTCCCCTGAAATCATCAGCGTCGGTACCGAAATCCGAGCAAACTCCTGAGGCATCACCTCAGTCGCTTTTTTACTCACCGCCGTAAAGATAGTACCAAGGGCCGTCTCGTAGTCGGCTGTCAGAAAATCTTCTAGAAACGCCTCTTTTTCCGCCGCTGGAATAGGCCGATGCAAAAATCGCGCCATAAAAATCCGGGGCATTAGTGGAATCTGACTCAGCCACTGGGGCCGAAACTTGACCACATACCCACCAAATCTATAGAACGCCTCAAAGGCTTTTTGATCGTACTCAAAGACCCCGTTGCAGGTGAGAATCAGCTTCTCTAGTCGCTCTGGGTACTGATTAGCAAAAAAGACAGCGATCGATGCTCCCATTGAGTGGGCGTTCAAATACACCTTATCCAACTCGAGCTGATCGAGTAGCTGCGCCAAATCATCTGCAAAAGTATCTAACTCATAACCCCGGTTGTGGATAGCCTCGGCTTGCTGTGGTGGAATCTGAGATCGCCCAAATCCACGCATATCATAAAGCAAGCAGTCAAAGCGATCGCTCAGGGCCCTAGCCGTACTGCGCCAATAGCGCCCGGAACCGGCCCAGCCATGAAGAAAAACCATTACGGGCTTATCGGTTCTATTTTCAGACGAGCAAATCCACTCGTAGTAGTGGTCCACGCCGTTGACATGAATCGATGGCATTGCTAAGCGGATTCAGGTTTTGGCAGAGATGATGGATGCATCAGCAGTTCGGCTGTTGAGCGCTGTTCCACCATTTCCTGGGTAATCATGCAGCGCTTGACATCTTTTCGGGAAGGCAGTTCATACATTACGTCAAGCATTAGCTCTTCGATGATGCCTCTCAGGGCTCGGGCACCGGTTTTGCGCCTGTAGGCTTCCCGTGCGATTGCCACCAAAGCTTCTCGGTCAAACTCTAGTTGAACATTGTCCATGCGCATGAGTTTCTGGAACTGCTTGACCAGAGCACTCTTGGGCTCGGTCAAGATTGCCACCAGAGTTTCCTCATCTAACGGCTCTACGACGGAGATAGCAGGAATTCGGCCGATAAATTCTGGAATTAGGCCAAACTTGACTAGATCATCTGGCTCTAGATAGCGTAAGACATCAGCAGCTCGTTTTTCGCGGGAAGGCTGGGTCTCCCCCTGCTGGAGAAAGCCGATCGACTTTTTGCCGATGCGCTGTTCAACTATTTTCTCAAGGCCGACAAACGCGCCACCGCAAATAAACAAAATGTTGCTGGTATCGATTTGGATGCAGTCCTGATAGGGATGCTTACGACCTCCCTGAGGAGGGACATTAGCTACTGTCCCTTCTAGCATTTTGAGTAGAGCTTGCTGAACTCCCTCACCAGATACATCGCGAGTGATAGATGGATTCTCACTCTTACGGGCAATTTTATCAATTTCATCGATGTAGATGATGCCCCTCTGGGCTTCTTCAACATCTAAGTCAGCGACCTGAAGCAGCCGTAGCAGAATGTTTTCAACATCCTCGCCGACGTAACCCGCTTCCGTGAGGGTCGTCGCATCCGCAACAGCAAAGGGAACGTCCAATATCCTCGCAAGGGTCTGAGCCAATAATGTCTTACCGCAGCCCGTAGGCCCAATCAGTAAAATATTAGACTTTTGCAGCTCGATTAGCTCATCGCTGGAATCATCTCCCTGGTCATGGAGATAACTTAAACGCTTGTAGTGATTGTAAACCGCAACCGATAGAACTTTTTTGGCTTCCTGCTGACCAATTACGTGGTCGTCTAAATAGCGTTTAATTTCCCGAGGCTTTGGAATTTGCCCTAGGGATATAATTGAGGGAACACGCCGCTTTTCTGGAGATGTCTCTCGACGAGGCACCGGTTGAGCCACCGCGGCTCCAGAATCAAACAGTTCCTCATCCAGAATTTCGTTACACAGGTCTACGCATTCATCGCAGATGTAGACTCCCGGTCCAGCGATTAGTTTTCGTACCTGCTCTTGCGACTTGCCACAAAAGGAGCATTTGAGATGGGAGTCATACTTAGACATATCAAACTCTGGCTAAAGTGCAGCAGCGTTCATGCTAGCCGACAATTCGGCGCGGTCAATCACTTCATCAATCAATTTATAGGCCTTAGCCTCTTCCGCTGACATATAAAAGTCGCGCTCGGTGTCTGCTTCAATGCGCTCAAATGGCTGGCCGGTATGATGAGCAATCAGTTCGTTCAAGCGATTCTTGTGGTATAAAATCTCAGTTGCCTGAATTTCAATATCGACAGCCTGCCCTTGGGCTCCTCCGAGGGGTTGGTGAATCATAATGCGGGAACTGGGCAGAGATAGCCGTTTTCCGGCTGCACCTGCGCAAAGTAAAAACGCCCCCATGCTGGCTGCTAAACCGAAGCAGATGGTAACTATGTCGGGTCGAATCTGCTGCATGGTGTCGTAGATAGCCATGCCCGCTGTTACAGAACCACCGGGAGAGTTGATGTAAAGCTGGACATCCTTCTCAGGATCTTCGGCATCTAGAAACAGTAGCTGAGCCACAATCGAGTCTGCGACTTCATCATCAACCGGTGTGCCCAGAAACACAATTCTTTCCCGGAGCAGACGAGAGTAGATGTCAAAGGCTCGCTCTCCTCGACCCGACTGCTCTACGACCATCGGCACAACGCTTTCAATAGCCTGGGCTGAAGGGGCTATTGAGCTTAGGTTTTGGATCGAGCGGTATGAAGAGGAAAAAGTCATTAGTTCGAACGAGTCGGGCTTTTGAGAGACGGCTTTTCAATGGAGAGCCAGCAGCGGTAGCATAGCTTCCAGCCCTATTATGCCTTAACTTTCCCAAGCTGCCGGGGGGATGAACGCAATCGGCTAACCGCAACTATTCTTCAGAATCATCTTCGATAGCTTTGGCATCCACTTCAATATCCGCCTGGGTCGCGTCGATGTCAGGGGCTTCGGCTGACTCCACATTTGTTTCAGACATGGCGTTCTCAGCTAGGGTACCCTCAGGCACCAGCTCGACCGTACTGTGGCTTTCCAACCAGTCTAGAATCTGCTCCTGGAGAAGATCTTCTTCGACGACCTGACGGAGACGGGCTTGGTCAATTTTTTCAGGATCGCCAATCTGCTCAGCCATCTCTTGCATTTTTGCCGTAATTTCCTCCTCTCCTGGCTTGATGCTTTCTCGCTTAGCTACTTCCCCAAGCGCTAACGTACGTTTTAGTCGCTGAATAGCTTCGGGACGGGTACGCTCCCTCATTCCCTCGATCATCTCTTGAGTAATGAGTTTATTGATATCTAAACCCTGCTGACTCAGTTGAATCAGGGTTTGCCGGATCATCAACTCAGTTTCTTGCCTCACCATCGTATTGGGAATCTCGGCTTTAAGATTTTTGACAAGGGCATCTAGTAGGGCTTCATGCTTATTTCGCTTAGTCTGCTCTTCAGCCTCTCTTTGATACCGCTCCTCTAAAGACCCTCTCAATTCCGCTAGGGTTTCGAACTCGCTAATCTCCTGGGCAAAATCGTCGTCCACCTCAGGCAGCTCCCGGGCCTTAATCTCTTTAACGGTGATAGTAAATACCGCGTCCTGCCCGGCAAGATCCTCTTGGGCGTAGTCTTCAGGAAATGTCACCTCAACTTCTTTAGTTTCATCGATGGCCATGCCAACAATGCCTTGAATGAACCCACCGATGAACTTCCCGTCTTCGAGATCTACTTGGAAGTCTTCTGCTGAACCACCAGTAAATTCCTCAAGTTCGCCGTCATCCTTTTTAACTTTACCGACGAAGTCAACCACAGCAACATCGCCCATTTCTGCCGTTCGATCCTCAATGGGCACCAAGGTAGCCAAGTTACCACGGTACTGCTCCAGGGTTTTGTCAACTCTCTCGGGATCGTATTTAACCTCTTCAGCCTGCACCGATAGACCGGTATAACCATCGAGATCTACCCGCGGAGGGACGTCTACAGCGGCTGATACCGTCAGGGCCTTGCCCGGCTCGTACTGTCCGATCAACTCGTCTATGGAGGATTTCAGCTGATAGTTGCCGATCGCTTCGATCGCTTCTTGCTGAATGGCCTTATCAATCGCGTCCTGCAGCAGTTCTTCTAGAACAGCTGCTTTGAACTGGCTCACCCCTACCCGCTGCAAAAATACCTGACGGGGCACTTTCCCCTTGCGGAATCCCGGTATATTGACCGTCTTCATCAGCTTGCGCAGCACCTGATCGTAGGTCTTCTGCGACATTTCCGGGGGAATCTCAATTTCGAGGCCGACCTGGCTATCGGGCAGCTTTTCCTGGGTGACTTTCATCGAAGCTATCCGCTAATTTCCAAAGGGGGGGTATTGATTAAGAGTAGGGATTTTACTGACAAAACACTAGCTGCATCTGCTAGCGTCCCTCAAAAGGCTGACTCTCAGTACAGCATAATTTTGCACAGTAAGCCATCGTAGCTCAATTCTCTGCTTCTTAGGCTTGTACCTGCAAACCCTAAGAAAGCCTAGCTGCAATAAGCAGACGTTACAAGCTGTAGAGCCTCCAGCTAACATTATTTTAGATATATTTAGCGTTTGCCACTGGTAGCCCCCTGCTCCGTCAGTGGCCTGATAGGCTCAAATAACGTATAGCTGAAAAACATTGTTGATCGGGAGACAAAGATGGCTCATTCATATCGTGTCGCTATCTTGGGTGCCACCGGCGCGGTGGGTACAGAGTTGTTGACTCTGTTGGCCGAGCGGAACTTTCCCGTTAAGGACCTGAAGCTGCTGGCATCCCCTCGATCAGTCGGTAAAACGGTTTTGTTCAAGGACGAGACCTTATCTGTGGAAGCTGTTGATGACAGTTCCTTCGACGGTGTGGATTTGGTTCTAGCCTCCGCTGGAGGCGCACTTTCTAAAGCATGGGCTCCGAAGGCTGTAGCCGCTGGAGCAGTTGTGATTGACAACTCGAGCGCTTTTCGAATGGATCCTCAGACTCCTCTGGTGGTGCCAGAGGTGAATCCTGCGGCCGCGGCCAGCCATCAAGGCATCATTGCCAATCCCAACTGCACGACGATTTTGATGGCTCTGGCAGTTTGGCCCCTACATCAGGTGCAGCCGGTGAGGCGCCTAGTGGTGGCTACCTACCAGTCTGCTAGCGGTGCTGGAGCTAGAGCAATGGAGGAAGTTAAGCGGCAGGCGACAGCGATTCTGAATGGTGAAAATCCCCAAACGGAGGCTTTTCCTTATCCTTTGGCGTTTAATCTCTTTCCCCATAACTCGCCGCTGAACGAAGCTGGCTACTGCCAGGAAGAGATGAAAATGGTCAATGAAACCCGCAAGATTTTCTCGGAGCCGGATTTGCGGGTTTCGGCGACCTGCGTCCGGGTTCCCGTCCTGAGGGCCCATTCTGAGGCCATTAATCTAGAGTTTAGTCGCCCTTTCTCCCCAGTACACGCCAAGCGACTCTTGGAACAAGCCTCTGGGGTCAAAGTCGTTGAAGACTGGCAGGCAAATTATTTTCCAATGCCGATGGATGCCAGTGGCCAAGATGACATACTGGTAGGACGTATTCGTCAAGATATTTCCCATCCTTGTGGCCTAGAGCTGTGGCTGAGTGGCGATCAGATTCGTAAAGGGGCAGCTTTGAATGCCGTTCAGATTGCCGAGTTGCTGGTAACTCGGCAGTGGCTGCACACTCCAGCACAAGTCCACTAGGACCAGTCTAATTTTTTTATTAAGGAGATTACCGTCCCCAGGGCAAAGGCAGGATGGCGCTATAATGCCTCAGGAAACCATGAATCATAATTGGCTGACAGCGCAGACGTGGCAGTATTTGGGCGGGTATTAACGGCGATGGTGACACCATTCAAACCGGATGGTGATGTGGATTACGCAGTCGCTGAGGAACTGGCTGATTATCTGGTTAACCACGGAAGTGATGGGCTTGTAGTTTGCGGAACCACTGGTGAATCACCGACCCTGACCTGGGATGAAGAGTTTCAACTGTTCAAGTCAGTACAGCAGGCTGTATCTGGCAGGGCCAAGATTATTGCCGGCACAGGGTCAAACTCTACCCGAGAGGCGATTTCTGCCACTGAAAAAGCGAGTAGACTAGGGTTAGATGGTTCTTTACAGGTGGTACCCTATTACAACAAGCCTCCTCAGGAGGGTTTGCAGCAGCACTTTAGAGCGATCGCTGATGCTGTCCCCGACTTGCCCATGATGCTTTACAACATTCCGGGGCGCACAGGGCAGTCTTTAACGGTCGATAGCGTTGTCAATCTAGCCCAGCATCCTACCATTGTCGCCATCAAAGAAGCTACGGGCAGTCTCGATTTTGCCAGTCAGGTGCGTCAAGCCGCCCCTCAGGATTTCGCCATCTATTCAGGGGATGATTCATTAACTTTGCCGTTATTGTCCATCGGTGGCAGCGGCGTCGTAAGCGTGGCTAGTCACCTGGTTGGAGACAGAATTCAGCAGATGATCCAGGCGTTTGAGGCTGGAGATCATCAGGCAGCAACTCGCCATCATCTGGAAATGATGCCCCTATTTAAGGCTCTTTTTTCAGCGACGAATCCTATTCCCGTCAAAGCCGCTTTGACTCTGAAGGGCTGGGCGGTGGGCAAGCTAAGGTTGCCCCTCTGTGAGGCATCGGCCGACGTTGTGGCTACTCTCAAGAAAGTTCTCTGACCACTTCTGCATCACGAGGTTCAGGCAGCGCCTGCATGAGTGTTATTCAATCTTTCAACAATTGAATATTCGTCGGTTAGTAATTGTCCTATCGAGTGAGAAATTTGAATTTTGACAGCATGCTTAAGCATATTTTGGCCATTAAAGCCCCATTGTCTGAGTTTTTTGGTGAATTCTACTTTGGTTGGCATGAAGCTACAGGTGATCGCCTTAAGGTCCCAACTAGGCTCAATCGTGTAAGGACTTAGTGGCCTCCCAGTAAGTATTCTTCGTAATTCTGCCGCAGCAGCACTGCTGAGTTGACAGGGAGTTGTGAGAGCGATCGTGTTTCATGCTCCATCCCCCTCGCCTCGAATCCTGAACATTGCAATAGGCCAAAGCCTCAGGAGGCATTGTCTTCTCGTTTTACGAGTCTTTTCGCAAATCATTCATTTTTTATCTGGATACAACCTTTTATGAGTTCAAGAACAACTGATCAGGCCTTAAAAGTTATTCCCCTTGGTGGCCTTCACGAAATTGGCAAAAACACCTGCGTTTTCGAGATCAATGATGAAATCATGCTGCTTGATGCGGGACTGGCCTTTCCTACGGACGGTATGCATGGTGTCAACTTGGTGCTACCCGATGTTACCTACCTGAGGGAAAATCGTCACAAGATCAAGGGCATGATCGTCACCCATGGTCATGAAGATCATATTGGCGGCATTGCTTTCCACCTCAAGCAGTTTGATATTCCGGTTATCTATGGCCCCCGGCTGGCAATGGCCCTGCTAGAGGGCAAGCTAGAAGAAGCGGGTGTGAGCGATCGCACCGAACTGCGCACTGTGCGTCCTCGGGAAATGGTGCGCGTTGGCAAGTCATTCGTCGTGGAGTACATTCGCAACACCCACTCCATCGCTGATAGCTTCTCCGTTGCGATTCATACCCCAGTGGGAGTGGTCATTCATTCGGGTGACTTCAAGGTTGATCACACCCCTGTCGACGGCGAGTTTTTCGACCTCCAACGCTTAGCAGAATACGGAGAGAAAGGTGTTCTCTGCTTGATTAGCGATTCTACAAATGCGGAAGTACCCGGGCATACTCCCTCTGAGCGATCGGTGTATCCTAACCTAGAGCGAGTATTTTCCCGGGCAGAAGGTCGTTTACTGGTAACGACCTTTGCCTCCTCCGTACACCGAGTCAACATGATCTTGGACTTGGCCCAGAAACAAGGCCGCCAGGTATTTGTCGTCGGGCGCTCTATGCTCAATGTCATTGCCCATGCCCGCGACCTTGGCTATATCAAGTGCGAAGATAGTCTATTTCAACCTCTCCGGGCTCTTAATCAGACTCCCCCTGAGAAAACCCTCATCCTCACCACCGGTTCCCAGGGAGAACCGATGGCAGCCTTGACCCGTATCTCCAATGGATCTCACCGGCAAATCAAGATCAAAGAGGGAGACACTGTTGTCTTTTCGGCCAATCCCATTCCCGGCAATACTATCGCAGTGGTCAACACCATTGACCGCTTGATGATGCAGGGAGCTAAGGTCATCTATGGCAAGCATGAGGGAATTCATGTCTCTGGCCATGGTGCCCAAGAAGACCAAAAGCTGATGCTAGCTTTGACGCGTCCTCGGTTTTTCCTACCCGTCCACGGTGAACACCGGATGCTGGTGCGCCACTCTCAGACGGCTCAAAGTATGGGAATTCCTGCTGAAAACATGGTGATTATTAACAATGGCGACATTGTTGAGGTGTCCGAATCAGCCATTGGAGTGGCTGGTAAGGTGCCCTCTGGGATAGAACTAGTGGACTCTTCTCGCCATAACATGGTGGGCCGCGATACTTTGAAAGAACGCCAGCAGCTAGCTGCTGATGGGGTAGTCACCATTGCGGCGACCCTTAGCAACAGCGCTCAGCTTTTGGTGCAGCCGATCGTCCATTTAAGGGGCGTGGCTCAGACGGTCAATTTGGATCGCTTCCAGCAACAGGTACAGTCCACCATCGAGTCACTGCTAGAAACCCAAAGCCGGGACCTGATGATTACGGGCACAGGAGGAATTCCTGTGCTAAATCGAGACGCGGTCCAATCTGCTCTGGAGCGTGAACTGCGACGGTTACTCCGACGGGAGCTATCCAAAAGCAATCCACTTCTGGTGCTGCTGCTTCAGTGGCCAGACGCTACTGCTGGCAAGCTTTCTGTTGAGCCCGTTACTGCTTCAGCGAAGAAGTAGTAGCAACGGGCAGTCAATATAAACGGCTAACCTCTTTGAGGCGATCTATCTCCAGGGCCGGTGCCCTGGAGATATTTTTATGAAGCAATGTAAAGGGTCGAGAGTGCAATTTTCTTGGCTTTATGCTAGAAAATATCCAGTTGAGCGTCTACGCCGCTTGCTTAGCGCTACAATCTGAGGCCAGGGGCCTTCAATCCGGCAGGCAGCCGTAGCGTCAGCGGTTTAGGTAGCTACGGATGCTGACCGGACGGCTAGCCTTCTAGATTTTTTCCAACTTAGCCTTGCCTAATGGGTTTTGTTAATCCCTTATTCCGTTAGAGTCTGGCTATTGGTGAGTAGGTTGACCTCGGTTCAGAAGCGCGCCTCCTATGCCGAAGGAGACTTCCTTGGGGCTGTCTCTTTTGACGAGTGACTTGTTTTTGTGATTTGCCTAGTTTTTGAGACTACACCAGTAAATAATCAATGCCTGACCCATGAGGCTGGTGAGATTTTTGAGGAATTTTAATGCCGAAGCAGATAGTTATTGCTGAGCAGCATCGCATCGCTGCTGTATTTTCTGAAGATCAGATTCAAGAGTTAATTGTTGCGACAGGTAGCCATCAGGTTAGCGACATCTATTTGGGCACCGTAGAGAATGTGCTGCCGGGTATTGACGCGGCCTTTGTCAACATCGGCGATAGCGAACGCAACGGCTTTATGCACGTCACGGATTTGGGGCCGTTGCGCCTCAAGCGCTCGGCCGGATCGATTACGGAACTGCTCGCGCCTCAACAAAAGGTGCTGGTGCAGATCATGAAGGAACCAACGGGTAACAAAGGTCCCCGACTCACGGGAAAGATTACTTTGCCTGGGCGCTATCTAGTGCTGATGCCCTATGGGCGAGGGGTCAATCTTTCTCGACGGATCCGAGATGAGGGGGAGCGTAGCCGATTGCGGGCTTTAGCAATTTTGATTAAGCCCGCCGGAATGGGACTGTTGGTGCGGACTGAAGCTGAGGAAATCAGCGAAGATGCGATCATAGAGGACCTGGAAAATCTCCAGAAGCAGTGGGAACAGGTACAACAACAGGCTTTATCGACTCGAGCTCCAGCCCTGCTCAATCGAGATAATGATTTCATTCAACGGGTACTGCGGGACGTTTACAGCGGCGATGTGAACCGGATCGTGGCTGATTCTCACACGGGCACAAAACGGATTAAGCAGCATTTGTCTAGCTGGAGCGCTGGGCGGGTGCCTGCTGGGGTACTGATCGATCACCACCGCGATCGCACCCCTATTCTGGAGTATTTCCGTGTTAACGCGGCCATTCGAGAAGCCCTAAAACCAAGGGTTGACCTGCCCTCAGGCGGCTATATCATTATTGAGCCAACCGAGGCGTTGACGGTGATCGACGTAAACTCTGGGTCTTTCACGCGATCGGCCACCTCTCGGGAAACGGTTCTGTGGACCAACTGTGAAGCAGCCGTCGAAATTGCTCGCCAACTCCGCCTACGCAACATTGCCGGAGTCATTATTGTCGACTTCATCGATATGGATGCTCGGCGTGATCAAATGCAGGTGCTCGAACAGTTCAACAAAGCCCTGCACTCCGATAAATCCCGACCGCAAATTTCCCAACTCTCTGAATTAGGACTAGTAGAGCTGACCCGCAAGCGTCAGGGGCAGAATATTTACGAACTGTTTAGTCGTCCCTGTCCGACCTGTGGCGGACTTGGTCACCTAGTTCATTTGCCTGGTCATGAGCCAGAAGCCGGGGCTAGCGTTGCTGAGACCCCTGCGCGCCGTAGCCTGCCGGTCTCACCAATTGTGGCTCGCGACTCCGTCAGTGAAGAGCTAGAGCCCCAGGCAGACTTGCAAGAATTAGACCTGCTCAACCATCCTAGCTACCAGGACCGAGCCAAGGGCGGGGGAGGCCGTAGCAGCCGCCGTCGTCGCCGAGATACTGCCCCGGCTCGCAGCAACGGAACAAATGGGAAAGAAGCCCCGATTCCGAAAGAGGCAGGGCCAGCCCCTGCAGTCAAAGCCACTTCCAGCCCTGCGGAAGATGACGCTAGCAGTCGCTCTAATCGAGGCCGAAGCAGTCGCAACGACAAAAAATCTTCTGCTCCCATACGGGAAGTGGCTGTCGAAATGACGCCAGACGAGCAGCGAGTCTATGCGATGATGGGTATTTCTCCTCTGGTGCTTGCCAATGAGGACATTGAAGATCCTAGAAACACACTCATATCAGTTGTACTGCCAGGGGAAGCTAAGCGGCTAAAGCCTGATGACGATGGTGACAACCTGTTACCGAAAAGCCAGTCAACTCCGAAGCCAGACTCAAAAGCTGTTGAGTCCACAGCCGTAGAAACCCCAACTTTGAAATCTGAACCGGTCGAGGCCAGTGCTACTGCTCCTGAGACTGAGCCCGAGGACACTGCCTCCCCTGAGGCCTCGTCTCCTGAAGAAGACACAGGAGGGCTTCGCCGGCGGCGGCGGCGGCGTTCATCCACAGCAACTAGCTAAGCCATTCAGTTGTTCTCAAATCTAGTCGGTCTAGGGTGATGGGCCTGAAATGAGTCATCGGCGGCTGTTAATTGCCGGCGTAGATGAGGTTGGCCGGGGAGCAGTGTTTGGCCCGGTGGTAGCTGCAGCGGTGATATTAGATGAAACCGCTGCCGAAAGTTTGAAACGGCAGGGGCTCAACGACAGTAAAAAGCTATCGCCCCAGCGCCGTCAAGACCTAGTCGTTCCGATCCGAGCCCTGGCCATAGATTGCCAGGTTGGCATGGCTTCGGTGCGAGAAATTGAGCGTCTTAATATTCTACAGGCCTCGCTACTGGCGATGCGTCGGGCAGTACTAAAGCTGACCCCCGTTCCTGATTTATGTCGAGTCGATGGTAATCAGCTGATTCCTGAACTGACCTGTAGTCAGGAAGCCTGGATTAAAGGGGACCAGCGGGATGGGGCGATCGCAGCGGCAAGTGTTATCGCAAAGGTGTGGCGCGATGATCTGATTGTCCGTTTGGCGAGACACTACCCCGGATATGCCCTGGAGTCGAATAAGGGCTATGGTAGCCATCAGCACCGCTCTGCCATCCAGCAGCTCGGATTAACACGGCAGCATCGTCGGTCATTTCGCTGCTGCCAGATGGCTTTGCCTTTGGAGTTAGAAGATTAAGCCTTAATCAGATGGTTGGAACAGAAGCGGGCAAATGCCGTTAGCCTGATGGGACTGCACAAAGCCAGCATGGGGGCCACCGGACGGGGTTCGTAGGGCATTAACGCCTCGTTCTGATAGGCCAAGGATTACTTGCCTTTGAATCAGCCATGAGGGCATCTCGGAGTCCTAGGCGTGCTAGCAGCATGCCCAAAGTGACCGAGTCAACCCGACTTTTGTAACGCCAATAACGGGCTGACCAGGGTGATTAATGCCTCTGTAGGCTCGATGGCGCACGGCGTCGAAGTCAAACAGACTGCCAAAGCTACTTCTGGGCTGGGCCTGTCTGTCTTTAACTAGCCAGGCCGCGGCTACAAATGCATCGCTGACAGTTAGCATTCCGGCCTGGATGCCAACTAGGGAATATCCTCCAGCACAATCTCGTTCAGGGGTACCGGTGTCAAAAAGTCGAAGTCTTTTTCGGGCTGGGAACGGGTGGGC
>PYEQ01000553.1 GCA_003017785.1 filamentous cyanobacterium CCP5
AGATGTGTATAAGAGACAGCCCTCAACGGCGATGGGCAATCCCTAGAAGCTCTAGAAGCTAAAGATGCCGCCTGCCAGGAAGCCTTAGCCGATGCCTGCGGAGCATTGACCACCCTACGACAAAAGGCGGCGATCGCCCTGGAAAAAGACCTGATCGCCCAGCTCAAGCCCCTGGCCATGGATCGGGTGCAGTTTCAGGTGGGTCTGAAGCCGGTGACGCCCACCGCGAACGGTGCCGATCAGATCGAGTTTCTGTTTAGCCCCAACCCTGGAGAACCGTTGCAGCCTCTGGCGGAAACCGCCTCCGGGGGCGAAATGAGCCGCTTCCTGCTGGCCCTGAAAGCCTGCCTTTCCCAGATTGACCAGACCGGCACCCTGATCTTTGATGAAATCGACGTGGGGGTATCGGGCCGAGTCGCCCAGGCGATCGCCGAAAAGCTCAGCCAGCTCGGCCAGCAGCACCAGGTACTCTGCGTTACCCACCAGCCGATGGTGGCGGCGATGGCCGATGTTCACTACCAGGTGGGCAAGCAGGTGATCGAAACCGCCGCTGCCAAGGGCCGCAAATCCCGTAAGCCAGAGGACTCAGAGACCCCAGATGCCGTTCGTACCGTGGTGCGGGTCAAGCCCCTGGCCCCCGAGCAGCGGCGGGAAGAACTAGCCCAGCTGGCAGGCGGTCATTCTCACCAGGAAGCTCTGACCTTCGCCGATGCCTTGCTCTCCCAGGCCGAGGGGCTGCGGCAGAGAGCCTGACGCATTTTAAGGTGGTAGGCTATAGCCGATTCATAACCTCGTTTGCAGTGTTGATGATTGGCTATGGCACTTGATTTGCTGAGCGTTGTTGATGTGGCCCTAGACCCGGCCCTCAAGGATCCCAATATCGAGGCTAACCTGCGGCAGTTCTGCCTGGTGCTGTCGGTGTCGTTGGGGGTCGCCACCCTATCGCGGGTGCTCAGCATTCTGCGGAATATCCCGTATACTCTGCTGCTGCTGCTGGTGGGTCTGGGGCTGGCCATCCTCGACGTGCGGTTAATCAACCTCTCACCAGAGCTGATTCTGTTCATCTTCCTGCCGCCGCTGCTGTTTGAGGCAGCCTGGAACCTGAACTGGAAGAATCTGCGCACCAACCTGATTCCGATCGTTCTCTACGCCATTATCGGGGTGGTGATCTGCGTGGTGGGGCTGGTGCTGGGGCTGCAGTGGTTTGCGGGGGCGTCCTTGGCTACAGCGCTGCTGGTGGGGGCTAGCCTGTCCGCCACCGATCCCGTGTCCGTGGTGGCCCTGTTCCGCGAACTGGGGGTCGAAAAGCGGCTGACCACGGTGCTTGAAGGGGAAAGCCTGTTTAACGACGGAGTGGCGGTTGTCGCCTTTAACCTGCTGCTGGCGATCGCCCTTGGGGGTGAGCAGTTTGATGTCTCGGTGACGATCGCCCGGTTCCTGGTGTTTGCCGGGGTCGGCATTAGCATCGGCGGCCTGATTGGCTTTGGCATTTCATTTTTGACCCAGCGGTTCGACATTCCCCTGGTGGAACAGTCCCTCACCCTGGTATCGGCCTATGGCACCTACCTGGTAGCGGAAGAACTGGGAGGTTCCGGGGTAATCGCCGTGGTCACGACCGGCCTGGTGCTGGGCAATTTCGGCTCCCGCATCGGCATGAATCCCCGCACCCGGCTGGTGGTATCGGAGTTCTGGGAATTCGTGGCCTTTTTCGTCAACTCCATCGTGTTCCTGCTGATTGGCGACCAGGTCAATTTCTACGGCCTCGCCGACAACCTGCCGATCATTGGGGTGGCGATCGCCGTGATGACCGTGGCTAGGGCTGTCAGCGTCTTTGGCCTGGGCCTGGTCAGCAACGCGATCGCCCAGCCCGATGCCTATATCCCCTTGCGGGGCCAAATAGTGCTCTGGTGGGGCGGCCTGCGGGGTTCGGTATCCGTGGCCCTGGCCCTGAGCGTGCCCGTTGTCCTGCCCCAGCGAGAAGAGATCATCGCCGTCGTATTTGGGGTGATGCTGTTCACACTGCTGGTGCAAGGACTCACCACCCAGCCTCTGTTAGAGAAGCTCAATCTGCTGGGAGAAAAGCCTCACCAGCAGGAATATCGCCAGATGCGAGCCCACCGTCTGGCCCTTACCCGGGTGATGCAGCGGCTCGAAGAAATCGACACCCAGGGCGGTGCCAACCCGGAGTTTCTGGGCTATCAGAAAGCCCTCGTTGAGGGCCAGCTAGAGGAGGTGCAAGACAAGCTACGCCGCCTCGAAGAACAGATTCCGGAAATTCAAGAATACGCCGCAGAGGAGCTGAGGGAAGATTTGCTAGCGATCGAGGCGGATACCTATGCGGAGCTGATTCGCTCCGGCCAGCTTAAAGACGAGCTCACGCCCTTACTCCAGGGCCTATTGCCCGATCGCATTGGCGAATATTCCTAGCCGTCACCATCAGCGGTTGCCGAGGGGAATCGCAACCGCTGATGGGCCCGTTTTTCTGACCTATCGCGGCGGTCTCGAATCTAAAATCCGGTTTAGAAAATGCTCTAAATTCAGCATCTAGGGAGAGACTAAAAATAGTATTTTGAGATAAGAACCCATGACTGATTTCTTTGACTGTCTGAAGCACAAATATGCCTACGTTTCCATCGGCGAGTTTAAGCCTGGCTGCTTTGCCGAAGCCCGCCAGCTCTATGAGCAGGCAGTTTCTACCTATGGCAAGGGATTTAAGGGAGCCTATCTGATGCAGCAGCCTGACAGCGACAAGGGCATTGCGATCATCCTCTGGGACAACATCGAGGATATGGAAGAACACCATAGCGATGTTTACAATCGCATTCTCCATCAGATTTCCCATCTGTTTACCGAGCCGCCTGTAACCTCGTTTTACGAGGTCTGCAGCGAAATTGGTCTACCCGGAGAGGTTCAAGTCGAGCGGGTGCCCGTCTAGGCGGGGCGGCAAAGGCGACGACTACCCCGTCCCTACAGTTGACTGATGCCCTGCATCAGCCCCATACACACCCCCGTCAGAAAGCTGAAATCGAGAGTGCTGACCCTGTCGCTGGGCTGATGGTAGTGGGGATTGCGTAGATTGGCCGTATCCGTCACCAACACGGCCCGATAGCCCCGATCCCAAAAGGGAGCATGGTCGCTGCGGCGGGTATCAGGAACCGCTTTACCCCCATTCACCACCGGTAGCCACTCACAGGGGACGCCAGAGGTTCGCAGCGATCGCCGCAATCCCACCAGCTGGGGGATGAGCTGCCAGCTGCCAATCAGCGCGATGAAGTCTCCCTGGCTGGGGTAGAAATAGTTCAATCCGGGAGGATATTGCTGGGAGTAGGGCTCCTGGCTACGGTAACCCAGCATTTCTAAAGAGATCATTAACCGCAATGGCTGTCTCTGCCGGTGCAAATCGGCGGCCAGGGCTGCGCTTCCTGCCAGGCCATATTCTTCTAAATCAAACCCCACCAGCCACAGGGG
>PYEQ01000554.1 GCA_003017785.1 filamentous cyanobacterium CCP5
TCGTAGGTGCCACCGGCTTTGCTGGCGTAATGGAAGTTGTAGTGGAGGCAGACATCCAGCAGGGACATGCGCTCTCCCACGGCATCGAGGTACCACTGAAGCGACTCTAGATTGGGCACCCAGTATTCGCCGACTACAAAGAGATCCTTGCCAACGTGGCTTTCCATGGCCTCAATCCATTCGGGAAAGAACCAGGAAGAAATATGTTTTATAGCATCGAGCCGAAATCCATCGACGCCGGTGGTGTCTAAATACCACTGGCCCCAGCGGGTGATTTCTGCTCGCACCTGAGGATTTTGAAAATCCAGATCGCAGCCCATCAGGTAGGCAAAGTTGCCTTTTTCTAGGGCCACATAGTCGTCAAAGACTTTGCCCTCCAAAAGATAGACGGTGCCGTAGTCGTCGGGCTTTTTGGCGTTGTAGTCAACGGCGTCGAAGTGGTACCAGTGCCATTCGAAATCCGAGTAAGGGGTTTGCCCGGTCTGCTGGCAGGTCTGCTTGCGCCCCGGAAAGTGGAAGTGGGAGTAACAGTGGATCTCTTCCATGTCTCCTTTGGGATGCAGCCGATCTTCTTGGGGAAAAGGAGTCGCCCGAACAGTTTCGATGCTATCGCCGCCGATGCGATGATTCAGGACCGCGTCGGCGTAGACCTGCAGGCCGTTGCCTTGTAACGCCTGAATCGCCCCTAGATATTGATCACGGGTGCCGTATTTGGTGCGAATGGCTCCCTGCTGATTAAACTCTCCGAGGTCGTAAAGATCATAAACCCCGTAGCCGACGTCGTTAGGGCCGCCCATGGCCTTGTAGGCGGGCGGGAGCCAAATCGCAGTAAATCCAGCATCCGATAGATCCTTTGCCTTGGTTTGGGCTTCGTTCCACAGGGCTCCATTGGCTGGAACATACCAGTGGAAGTATTGGATCATTACCCCATTGATGTCAGCCACTGCGATCGCTGCCTGCAACGCCAAAAAAGCACATTACCACGGTTTTTGCGGGAACGTAGGAGGTGGGGCGATCGCTGGCTAAATCAGCTTTGCCGTGATAGTTGCCAGCTGACGGCCTAAGGCTTCGATGCCCTCCCGTTGGGAATCATCCGTCAGCTGTCCCACGTCGTTAAACATTTTGTAGGCGTTGGGAACGGCTTTCTGCTGGGGAATCACCAAAACGCCAATCCCCTCCAGAATTTGCCGCACGTGGGGCAGACCCCGAATTCCCCCTAGCCCACCGGGAGACGTAGCCATAATCGCCGCCGTCTTGCCCTTAAAACAGCTCAAAGCAAGGGGAGATTCCCCGGGTTCGGAGCGCGAGGCCCAGTCAATGACATTCTTGAGGGCACCGGTAATCGAGCCGTTGTACTCCGGCGAGGCAATCAGAAAGCCATGGTGGTCCTTCATTAGTCCCTTGAAATTCAGGACAGATTCGGGAAAGCCATGCTCATCAAACCAGTCCTGGTCATAGACCGGCATCGGAAAATCCTTGAGGTGGACATAGGTCACCTCGGCTCCGGCGCTGCGGGCACCCTCTGCGGCCACCTTGACCAGTTTGGCATTGAGGGAATCGCGGCGAAGACTGCCTGAGAACGCTAAAAGTTTTGGGGCCATTAGAAATCCTTACAGTTTTGCATGACTACCATCGCAGAAAGGCGGATTGTCCGTGTGTTTGCACAGACACATCGCCACCTGCTTTTTCTCTTCCAGGGTGAACTTCATGGGAGTGAAGTCGGTGCCCTGATGGGAGCCATCGCAGAAGGGCTGCCCCCCAGATTGGCCGCAGGTACACCAGAAGTAGTTGCCCGCTTCTAACTCCATCACCATGGGTTTTGTGTCAGCAGTGATGGGTTTGCTCATGATTTTCTCCAGGTAAGTAAATTTTTTGTCAAACGCTCTTTCGGCAAAGACGTTGGTTAGACCACAGTCTTGCTCAAAAGCCAACTCCCTACCCGAGGGGAGCGAGATCCCCTCGGACTCTTACGACCAGGACGTTCCGCTGGTGGTGTTCGCGTAGCGGCTCCATAGGAGCAACTTGTCGAACCACCGTCCTAGACTTTGCCGAAGGGTTTGTCTGTCAAAGGTGCCTTAACGCTTCGCATCGCCAGGGAGATTGCGATAACTCATTCTCCTCTGTCACAATTTCGCTGATCCGAGGCGGTGGCTGGTAGTAATTTGCCAGCTTCGCAATACACCTTGAAAGGGCTGCCCTATGCTGCTAAATCAAACAGCAGCACTTCGGCATCGTCAGATGCTCCGGTCAGCTCTAGAGCCACCTCATTGGTAATGGCGGCCCCGTCTCCAGCAGCAAGGGTTTGGCCGTTCAGGGTAATGGCTCCCCGCGCCACCTGCACCCAGGCCGCCCGATCGGGCTTCAGGCTGTAGCTCACCGTATCTCCAGGCTTGAGAGTGCTGGCGTACAGCTCAGCATCTTGATGGATAGTCACCGAGCCATCGCGGCCATCGGAGGATGCCACCAGCCGCAGTTGGCCTTGCTTGTCTTCTGAAGAAAAGTGGATTTGCTCGTAGCCGGGCTCGATGCCACTGCGATTGGGCAGAATCCAGATTTGCAGGAAATGCACCGGGTCGCTCTGGGAGAAATTGAATTCGCTGTGGCGAATGCCGGTACCTGCCGACATTCTTTGCACATCGCCGGGATAGATGACAGCCCCTGTGCCGATACTGTCCTTGTGCTCCAGTGCACCATCGAGCACGTAGGAAATGATTTCCATATCCCGGTGGCCGTGGGCGCCGAAGCCCTGACCGGGCTGCACCTTGTCTTCGTTGATCACCCGCAGGCTGCTAAAGCCCATGTGCTCAGGGTCGTAGTAGCTACCGAAGGAAAAACTGTGGCGCGAATCGAGCCAGCCAAAGTTAGCTACACCGCGATCGCTGGCCGGACGAATCGTAATCATCGGACACCTCCTGTATGGGTCGCTGAACTGGAAACATCCCAATGAGTCCACTATAGATTGATCCTAAATAAAAGACAATATCTAATATTAAAGACATATTGTCTCTTTTTTGGCGACGCATGCAGATCATATCCCCTCCAATGGGTGAGCCAGACTTGTCGCTGTCAAGGAAAATCTACCCGGAGAGCAAAAGTAAAGATGTATTGAGCGTTCGGTTTTCTGTATTCGTTGTTACAAAATTTTGGGGTATCTTGAATAGGTAAAGAAAAACCTTTTCCGTTTCAGGAGACCAGTTATGTCTACTCAAGATCAAGCTCGCGCTCTGATGCTGCGCCATCGCCACGCGGTTAAAAATCGTCAGCAGTCCATGCTCGGCCGTCTCAATGCCGAAGTGGGCATGCCCGGCGACGTCGAATACTGGAGCACCATCCAAGGCAAGCCTAGCGGCGACGCCCGTCGGACCTACGATCGCAGCGGCGCTTCCCTCAGCTAGCTACCCGCGTTAACCACTTTGCTTCTGCCTCGGTCCTTGGGCCGGGGCAGTTTGTTTTGGTCTAAAATGCCCGTGGACTTTGGGAAACAGCAGCTATGGCAGACGGCAAAATTCT
>PYEQ01000555.1 GCA_003017785.1 filamentous cyanobacterium CCP5
ATCTTGGGTACGGTTACCGCCAACCCGAAGGAACTGGGCGGCAAGATTCCCATTCCCGCGCCCCCCGATCTGGGGAACCTAGAGGGGTTTGAGCAGGGCTTCAAGGCTCCCATCTCTATGATCAACGGTAAAAAGTTCAAGTCGGGCAAGGCCTATAAGGACAGCAAGCTCTGTAACGTGCTCACCATGCGGGAGCTGCACCGTCGCTACTACGACGAAACCGGCATCGTGTTTAGCTCCCTCTATCCGGGTTGCGTGGCCGACACGCCCCTGTTCCGCAACCACTTCAAGGCGTTCCGCACCATCTTCCCCTGGTTCCAGAAGAACATCACGGGGGGCTACGTGTCTCAAGCCCTGGCTGGAGAACGGGTCGCCCAGGTGGTAGCCGATCCGGAATTTGCCCAGTCCGGCAGCTACTGGAGCTGGGGCAACCGCCAGAAGCCCGGTCGCAAGTCCTTCGAACAGGAGCTGTCCAACGAAGCCCTAAATCCTCAAAAAGCCAAAAAGCTATGGGATCTGAGCGCTAAGCTTGTGGGTCTAGATAGCGGCACCGCCGAGAAACCTGCTTATGCTGGCAGCTCGGTTTAAGGGTTCGTAGGGGTACAGCAGTGCTGTGCCCCTACCTAAATCGCGGCGGCTGAGGTGTTGGGAATTGGCTCATCGCCTGAGTTCGTGGTACTGTGCCGGGGCCTGAACAGTTTGGAGTGCCCCCGGTGAGCTTAAGAACCCACGATCGCTACGCCTATTCGGCGATTACCCAGCGTCCAGACTACTCCTGGCCGGGCGATCGCCGCTTAGCGATCTATATTGCCCTCAACCTGGAGCATTTCGCATTCGGCTCTGGTTTGGGGGCTAGCCTGGCTCCCGGAGGGCCCCAACCGGATGTGCTCAATTACGCCTGGCGGGACTATGGTAATCGGGTGGGGGTCTGGCGACTGCTGGAGCTATTCGACCAGCTCCAGCTGCCCGTTGCCCTGCTGGTGAATTCAGAAATCTATGACTATTGCCCGGAGGTGGTCGCTGCCTTTCGCCAGCGCCACGACGAAATTGTTGCCCACGGCCGCACCAACTCAGAGCGACAAAACGATTTAAGCGAAGCAGCAGAAGCCCGGCTGATTGCCGAAACCACGACCGTGATCACTCAGCATGAAGGGACCCTACCCCAGGGCTGGTTGGGACCGTGGATCGCCCAGAGTGAAACCACTCCCGATTTGCTTCAAGAGGCAGGCTACCGCTATCTACTGGACTGGTGCCATGACGACCAGCCAGTATGGTTCAAAACCCGCCAGGGCCGAATTCTCTCAGTCCCCTATCCCCAAGAGATCAACGATATTCCAGCGATCGCCGTGCGTCGAGCCGGGGCCGCCGAGTTTGCCGATATGATCGTTGATAACTTCGATGAGCTGCTGGAGCAGTCCGTCTCCCACCCCCTAGTCTTCGGCATTGCCCTGCATCCCTACATTGTCGGTCAGCCCTTTCGCCTGAGACACCTACGGCGTGCCCTCACCCACATCTCCCAGCAGGCAGCGATCGCTGAAAACCGTATCTGGCTTACCCATCCAGGCCAAATCGCTGCCCAAATTGCCGCCATGCCAGAGGGCCTCGTACCTTAATCCGTAGAATCCACAGCAGAATCCATAGCTCAGTTTCTGTAATATCCCGAGTATCCTCTGTAGATTCCCTGAGGAAGAGGAGGGTTAGGATGTGGGCTTCAGCGAATACCCTGGGAATCCTCTGAAGAGAAAGGGCCGTTACTGCCTTAACAGCGACCCTAGTTGTCAGGGAAAACCCGTAGGAAAGCTATGAACTATCGCTTTCGGCGCTGGATGCGGCAGCAAAGAGCCCGCTATGGCCTGCGGCGGGGGCTCGATGCCATCAGCAAAGGTAATCTCCAGGATGCTCTTGCCCGTCTGACCCTAGCACTCAATGACCATCCCTATCCTGCTAGGGTTTACCTCGCCTTCGGCAGTATTCACTGGCAGCAGGGAGATATTCCTGGAGCGATCGCGGCCTTTTCAGAGGCGATTCGCTGCGACCCCGCCTGTGTCAAGGCCTATGGCAACCGGGCCCTGCTCCAGGCAGAACAGGGGAATTTAGAAGCGGCTTTGGCCGACTGGCAGACGGGGCTCAGCTACAGCCCCCGCAGTGCCCTGCTGCTTTACAATCGGGGGCTGTTCCACCTGCAGCAGCAAAATTTAGAGGCGGCCCTAGAAGATTTGAATGGGGCGATCGCCGCCAATCCCAACCTGTCCGAAGCCTACTTTCACCGAGGCAACCTGCTGCGCCAGTTGGGGCGCTGGTCAGAAGCGATCAAAGACTGGGAGTTAGCCCTCTGCAACGATCTGCGGCTAGAACAGGCCCGAGATAGCTTGCTACAAGTTCAACAGGGCCACCGGGAGTACCAGCTCAGTGAAAAAATCCAACGGGCGTTAGCTATGCCTGAACTGCGCGTTGCCGTTGAGAAAAAAGGCAATCAGCTCGATATTGCCGTACAGCGTCCCAAAGGCACCGGCATCAACTACATGACTCTGCCCGATCGCATTCGGGCGCGGCTGGTACCGCTCCAGCTGCCGGACATCCGCCAGTTCAAGCTGATTGGCAAAGTCGGGGAGCAAAACTTCCCCGAATGGCAGCAGATCTATAAGCTCTACCAAAACCTGCCCTGCCCGCCGACCCACTGGCGCATCGCCAGCCTCACCGCCCTACTGCTGTTTCCTCCCCTGGGAATTCCGGCGCTGGTCTATGCCCTGCAAGTGCGCCAGGCCTATCGCCGGGGCGACTACCCCGCGGCTATGCACGCCTCCCACACCGCCCGCGCCCTATCTGTCACCGGCAGCGCTCTGATGTCGGGGCTACTGGTGCTGGGGCTGGGATACCTGGGGGCCGATCGCCTGCGCTCTTGGGTACAGAGTATGGAAGCTTTACCGGGTGCGCAAGCCGCCGTGCTTGAACCTACACCGCCGCACTCCGCCGGGCACTCAGATCTGCCGGAGACATCTGCTCATATTCTTCAAAGGGCTGATGAATCCAGGGGTTATCGTCTAGAAAAGTGACGTAGTAGTCGGGGCGAATAGTGGAGCAGCCCTTAGACCAGAGCACCGCTGTGCGCATCTCGTCAACGTAGAACCCGTACTTGCTCTCCAGCCAGCGAATCGATCGCTCCAGGCTCTGGCCCGAATCCACCAGGTCGTCCACCAGCAGCTCCCGACTGCCCAGGTTGGCCGTGGTCATGCTCAGTTCGCGGGAGAAGGTGATGTCTCCCCGCATGCGATTGTCTTCACCGCCATAGGAATCCGTCGACAAAATCGCCAGGGGCACGTCGAAAAGCCGACAAAGAATATCGCCAATCCGCAAGCCCCCTTTAGCCAGACAGACAATCTGGTTGAACTCCCAGCCCGAGTCGTGAATTTTTAAGGCTAAGGTGTCGATATCTCGGTGGTAGTCGTCCCAGGAAACGTAAAAGTCTGACATCGAACCTGTCCCTCTTCGCAACGTCGGCTCAGTACCT
>PYEQ01000556.1 GCA_003017785.1 filamentous cyanobacterium CCP5
GGGACACCAACGACGGCTCCGGCAATCAGGCCCGGATTAACTGGGAGCACAAGTTCGCCAAGGGGGGCGTCGGGGCGATCATTTCTTCCTACGTGCCGGTCAGTCGCGAGGGCCAAATCACTCCCCAAACCGCCACCATCGACGAAGACAGCTCCATTCCCTTCTGGCACACAGTGGCAGAAACGGTGCATCAGCACGGCTGCAAGTATATTCTGCAGCTCAGCCACTCCGGTCGTCAGCGGGACATCGAAGGCATCGAAAATACCCTGATTGATCCGAAAAACAAGGCAATTAAACCCGATCCAGCCCCCAGCTCCACCAATGAAGCGGATCAGGTCAGCGGCCTCCCCGCTCGCAAGATGTCTCGGGAAGAGATCCAGCGGATTATTCGCAAGTTTGCCGAAGGGGCAGCACGGGCTAAGGCGGCGGGCCTAGACGGGGTAGAGCTGCACAGCTCCCACGGCTATTTGATCAACCAGTTCTTGAGCGCGGGCATCAATCAGCGCACCCAGGCTGAGGGCTACGGCGGTGACCTCAAGGGGCGCTACCAGTTCCTTAAGGAAATCGTCCAGGCGATTCGCAAAGAAGTAGGGGATGAGTTTCACCTCCAGGCCAAGATCAGCCTGCGGGAGTTTAACAACATCATTCCGCCCTGGGGCCACACCGGCAACACTTTCGAAGAATCGATCCAGATTTGCCAGTGGCTAGAGGAAGACGGAGTGAACGCCATCCACGTGTCTCGCGGCAGCACCTTTCCCCATCCGCTGCTGCCCTCTGGCCCCTTCCCCTTCGAAATGCTCAACTACACTGCCGATTCGATGATCTCCAGCGGCGGCAAGGCCAGCTTCCGCAATCTGATTCTATTTCGCTATCGGGTTTTGCATCCCGTATTCCAGTGGATCTGGGGCCGCCTGCCCCGCAGGGTGGAAAGCCGCTACGAGCAGCCGGTGCAGGGGCTGGAGATCCAGTCGGAATGGCTGGATGAGTATTTCAAAGAGCATGTGTCCACCGAAGACTTCAAAGCCCTGCTCGATCGCCACCAGGGGACAGTGCTGCAGGATGCCAAGGTAGCCAAGGAGGCTCTCAAGGAAATTCCGGTAATCACCACGGGCGGGTTTCAGCAGGCGTCTTACATCAACGCCGCCATTCAGGAAGGCTACACCGACGGGGTAAGCATGGCCCGGATGCTGGTGGCCAACAACGACCTGGTGAACAATTATTTTGCCAAAGGCAAGGACGTGGCCGATCGCCCCTGTACCTACTGCAACAACTGTCTGGGTTCCTACCTGGAGGTGCCGGTGGGCTGCCACGACATCGATCGCTTCTACCAGCGATCGGTGCAAGGGCTTTCAAAAGATGAGCAGTATAAGGCGGCTCAGGAGGCGCTCCAGGCTAAAAACGAACAGGTCATGAGCGTCTTCCATCCCCGTCCCAAGACCTTCGTGCCGGGGGCCGAAAACCCCGATGGTTAGGGGCACCGCAATCCGGTGCCCCGACGACTGGCCATTGACTGATAGCTCAATCCTCAACCATTACCAGACCAATCCCTGGATTATCCAGCCTTAAATCATGAACGATCGCCTCCATCCCAATAAAGGCTTTAAAGCCCTGTTGAACACCCTGTCGCGGCTAGTGACTCTGGTGATAGGAGCCATTCTGGTGGCGGTGATTTTCCTGGCTTTGCCCCTGATCACCAACAGCGGCCCTGCCCAGTACGCCAATATCAACGACCATTTCAAATACGCTTCCATCGGCGGGGCTTCCACCAACGGTATTCCCTACTGGGTGTGGAAGGTGCTGCCGGTGATGTTTCCAGAAAAGCTGCCGGGAGAAGGCTACGAGTCCCTGGGATTCATTCAAGAACCGGGCCACGACCTGCCCATTGGCTTTGCCAGGGACACCTACCTGGGCCTGGACATGGTCACCCAGAACTGTGCCACCTGCCACGTGGGGTCCCTGCGCAATACCCCGGAGAGCCTTCCCCAAACCATTGCCGCCATGCCCTCCAACACGGTGGACCTGGCCAAGTACATCCAGTTCGTGACCACCGTGCCCTTCGATGCCCGGTTCACCGCCCAGGAGATGATGCCGCAGATTGAGGCGATCGGGGCGGATTTCAACCCCCTCGAAAAGCTGCTGTACCGGTTCTTCGTGATCCCCCGCTCCCGGGATGCCCTGATAACACTGGCCAGCAAGCTGGCGTTTATTGACCTTGAGTCAGCATACGGACCTGGCCGAGTAGACACCTTCACCCCTTACAAAACCCGACAGTTTAACTTTCCGGTGGATCAGCTCCGGGCAGAGGAACTCAACGGCATTGGCGACTTCCCGAGCATCTGGCAGCAGCGGCCCCGCCAGGGCATGCAGCTCCACTGGGACGGCAACAACACCTCCGTGGATGAGCGCAACAACAGCGCCGCCTTGGCCCTGGTGTCGCCGACCAATATTAATTTCGACGCCATTTACCGAATCAAGGACTGGCTGCTAGATTTGCCTGCCCCGACATACCCCTACCCGGTGGATGCGGCTTTGGCCAGCCGGGGAGAAAAACTCTACACAAACACCTGTGCTAGCTGCCATGCCTTCGACGGCGAGTACGTGGGCACGGTTGTCCCGATTGAGGAGATTGGTACCGATCGCCACCGCTTAGATTCCTACACCAAAGAGCTGGCTGCGAATCAGTACACCCTGTTCACCGGTATTTCCTACCAGGGGCGCGATCAGCGGTTCCGCCATTTTCGCAAGACCCAGGGCTATTCGAATCATCCCCTGGATGGCATCTGGCTCCGGGCTCCCTATCTCCACAACGGTTCCGTGCCCACCCTGCGGGATCTGCTGGCTCCCCCGGAGCAGCGGCCTCAGGTGTTCTATCGCGGCTACGACGTCTACGACCCGGAGCAGGTCGGGTTTGTCTCTGACGTGGCTGAGGAAAACGGCAAGAGCTATTTCAAATACGACACGACCCAGCCTGGCAACGGCAACGGGGGGCATGTTTACGGCACCGATCTCTCTGAAGACGAGAAGGCCGCCCTGGTGGAATACATGAAAACCCTATGAGGAATTTTTAGGAATGAACTCATATGCAATCTGGTTTAAGCGCGTGGTGTGGGTGGGGATTCTCGCCAACGTCAGCTTTGCGGTTTTCGCCATCACCCGCCCAGAACAGCTGGTGGCCACCCTCAATCTGGGCTCCCTGGAGTCGGCGGTGTGGCTGTTTAACTATGCCGTTCTGCTGACCCTGCTGAGCTGTTTCTATATGCCAGCGGCCCACGATCCGCGCCGCTATATCGTCAATGCCTGGCTGCTGGTGGCGGCGCGGATTATTCCGGCAATCACGTTTGTTTGGGGGGTGGCCGTCGCCTTTATGCCCCCAGGCTTTCTGACCCTGGGCATCGGTGACTTTGCCGTAGGCGCGATCGAGGCGATTTTGCTAAGTCTGGCCCTGAAAACGGGTCTTCAAAAGGCTAAGGGCTATTGAGG
>PYEQ01000557.1 GCA_003017785.1 filamentous cyanobacterium CCP5
CCGCAAATCATCCCAATTCTCCGCCGCCTTAGCAGGCATCAGCTTGTCCATGAAGTGCAGGTCGGAGAAGGCGTCTTTGCCATAGACGACCCGGCCTTTGTAGGTGTTCTGGCAGTCTTCGTGAACGAATTTGGGGGTGAGGGCGGCCCCGCCGAGGATGACGGGGACGGTGATGTTTTCCTGGTTGAAGGTTTCCAGGTTGTCCTTCATGAAGGCGGTGGACTTGACCAGCAGGCCGCTCATGGCGATGCAGTCGGCCCCGTGCTGCCGGTAGGCGTTGATGATATTTTCCACCGGCTGCTTGATACCCAGGTTGATCACCCGGTAGCCGTTGTTGGAGAGAATGATGTCCACCAGGTTTTTGCCGATGTCGTGGACGTCCCCTTTAACGGTGGCAATCACCACGGTGCCCTTGGCGGTGTCTTCCCCTTCGGCTTTTTCCATGAAGGGTTCCAGGTAGGCCACCGCCGCCTTCATGGTCTGGGCCGACTGGAGCACGAAGGGCAGCTGCATCTGGCCAGAGCCAAACAGTTCCCCCACCACCTTCATGCCGTCTAGCAAAAAGGTGTTGATAATGTGCAGGGGTTCGTAGGTCTTGAGGCCGTCCGCCAGGGCATCATCCAGGCCGATGCGTTCGCCGTCGATGATGTGTTGCTTCAGGCGTTCTTCCACGGGCAGGTCTTTGGCGATCGCCTGCTTTTTCTTCAGGCTCTTGCCCTCGAACAGGGTGGTGAGCTTCGTCAGAGGATCGTAGGTAACGATGTCGCCATCGTAGCCGCGGCGATCGTAGATCAGATCCCGGCAGATTTTTTGGTGGTCGGGGTCGATCTTGGCCAGGGGCAGAATCTTGGCGGCGCTGACGATCGCCCCGTCCAAGCCTACCTGCATGGCTTCGTGGAGAAATACCGAGTTCAGGGTCACCCGCGCCGCCGGGTTGAGGCCAAAGGACACGTTCGACACCCCCAGCATGATATGGCAGCCGGGCAGGTTTTCGCGAATCAGCCGAATCGACTCGATGGTTTCTTTGCCATTCACCCGGTCTTCTTCGATGCCGGTGGAGATGGGCAGCGCCAGGGTGTCAAAAAATAGCTCCCGGGCCGGAATCCCGTATTCCAGGGCGTCCCGGTAGGCTCGCTGGGCGATTTGAAACTTCTTCTCGGCGGTGCGGGCCATGCCCTCTTCGTCGATGGTACCGACCACGATGCCCGCCCCGTATTTCTGGGCCAGCTCTAGTACCTTAAAGAAGCGATCGTCGCCGTCTTCATAGTTGGTGGAGTTGAGGATGCACTTGCCCCCCGCCACCTTCAGGCCCGCCTCCATCTTTTCCCATTCGGTGGAGTCCAGCATCAGGGGCAGGGTGACGTTGGTCACCAGCCGGGACACCAGCTCGTGCATGTCCCGCTCCCCGTCGCGGCCCACGTAGTCCACGTTCACATCCAGGACTTGGGCACCTTCTTTCACCTGCGATCGGGCCAGGGCCACCAGCCCGTCCCAGTCTTCGGCGTTGAGCATCTCGCGGCACTTCTTGGAGCCGCTGGCATTCAGCCGCTCCCCGACGATCAAAAAGGAATTTTCCTGCTCGTAGGACTGGGTGCCGTAGATGGAAGCGGCGGAGGGGACGTAGTTGAGGGCAGGGCGGGGGTCGGGCAGGCTTCGGCTCCGCTCAGCCAGCGCACTCCGCTCAGCCAGCGCACTCCGCTCAGCCAGCGCACTCCGCTCAGCCAGCGCATCAAGACGTTCCCTTCGACTCCGCTCAGGGAACGTATCCCCGCCATCTATTACAGTCCGCGTTTCTGCGTTTCCCCTCACCGGTCGATGCTTCGGTGAAAGAGTCTGGGCGATCTCCGCCAGCTGGGCAATGTGCTCCGGCCGCGTGCCGCAGCAGCCGCCAATCACCTGCACCCCCAGGTCTTCAACGAAGTGCATCAGGGCCATCCGCAGCTCCATCGGGGTCAGCTTGTACACCGCCTGACCACCGACGTTTTCCGGCAGGCCCGCATTGGGGATGCAGGAAATGGCGAACGGCGACTGCTCCGACAGGTGCTTGACGTGGTCTTTCATCAGATCCGGGCCGGTGGCGCAGTTGAGGCCCAGAATGTCGATCGGGTAGGGTTCTAAAATCGCCAGGGCGGCGGCCATTTCGGTACCGACTAGCATGGTGCCCTGCTGCTCCATGGTTACCGACACCATCAGGGGTAGCCGCGTTCCCGTTTCTTCAAACACCTCCAGAATGGCGTTGAGGGCTGCCTTGATTTGCAGTACGTCCTGGCAGGTTTCAATCAGCAGCAGGTCTACACCACCATCAATTAGCCCCTGGGCCTGCTCTCTGTAGGACGCTTTCAGGGTGTCAAAGTCGATGTGACCCAGGGTGGGCAGCTTGGTACCCGGCCCCATAGAGCCTGCTACAAACCGGGGTTTTTCTGGGGTTGAATAGTCTGCGGCGACCCGCTTGGCTAGCTCAGCGGCGGTTTTGTTGAGTTCGTAGGCGCGATCGCCCAGGTCATACTCCGCCAGCACAATCGAGGTACCGCCGAAGGTGTCGGTTTCGATGACGTCGGCTCCGGCTTCCAGAAATCCCCGATGCACCTTTTCCACCGCTGCCGGCTTGGTGAACACCAAATACTCGTTGCAGCCTTCGTACTGGGCTCCGCCAAAGTCCTCCGCCGTCAGGTTTTGCACCTGCAGGTTAGTGCCCATCGCTCCGTCAAATACCAGCACGGGGCGATCGGGGCTGTGAAGGTGAGCTAAGAAGGCACTAGACATAGCTTGAAGAAATCAGTAAAACCCACTAGGCAGTCTCGAATATGGAGACCTCCGAATAATCCATTATCGGACTTCTAGCTAGAAAAGGAAGGCCTACCAGATTTTAGACAGGTCAGCGGGTGGGAATTCTAGCCAACCGCATCCCTCAGCCCGAAATGGGTAGACCTAATACAGACCTACCCGCTGGCCTAAGTTTTAACGGCGAAATAATTCAGATAGTGAAGCAGCTAACCCCAATTTTGCAGTAGCCAAATCCCCGTGATGGCCAAACCCTGGCTACGGATCAATTTGAGCTTTCATGCGCTCTAGAGTTTGCTCCATCTGCTGAAACATAGCGTCTGGAGTCATCCCAAACTGACCAAGCTGGGTTTTCAACTGCTCGACGGTCATTTGAGCCATAAAGTCTTCTGAGAGTTCGAAGCGCTTCATAAAAATGCGATAACGCTCCATGATGTCTTCCATCTGCTGGATGTACATCTTTTTGCCTTCGCGATCAAACTTGCCATAGTTGCTGCCGACTTGCATCAGGGCTTGATAGTCCTGGAACAGCTGCATAGCCTCTTTTTGTACAAGCTCAGAATCAAAAAATCCCATTTTCTCTGAAGTCAGTTAACTGGGGTGTTGGTTCAAGTTTAAGCAGTATCGATGTTCGGCTCAATACTTATTAATTTCAGCGTAAACGGTCGTCCCCAAGGGTCCAAGGG
>PYEQ01000558.1 GCA_003017785.1 filamentous cyanobacterium CCP5
GGCGACGGCGCTGGCGACGCGGCGGATGAGTTCTACCTGGGCGCTGACCTGTTCTCGCAGGCCCAGGAAAATCTCGTATTCCAGTGAGTGAATCTGGGCCTCTAAATTAAAGACGCGGGATTCCCGCTCTTTGAGTTCGGGGGTGATGTAGCGTTCTTCGTTGGTCAGGGTCTGCTTGCGGATGTAGTCGTCGGGGGCCTGGTCGGCGCGGGCGCGGGAGATACTGAGGTAGTAGCCAAAGGCTTTGTTAAAGCCCACCTTCAGGGTGCTGATGCCAGTGCGCTGGCGTTCTGTGGCCTCCAGATTGGCGATCCACTGGCGATCGTCGACGATTTGCTGGCGCAGGGTGTCCAGGGGCTCGTTCACTCCGTCGCGGATCAGGCCACCCTCGGTGAGATAGAGGGGAGGCGTTTCAACTAAGTGCGATCGCAGCACCTGACCCAGCTTTTCCAGTTCCGGGGGCACGTCCTGGAGGGCTTTTAGATAGCGGGACTCGGCCCTGGCCACCAGAATTGCCAGCTCCGGCAGGCGCTCGAAGGAGTCCGCCAGGGCCACCAGGTCGCGGCCATTGGCGGTGCCGGAACCGGCCCGTCCGGCCAGCCGCTCCAGGTCGTAGATCTGCTTGAGGCGCTGCTGGAGGATTTGCCGCAGGCTGCCATCCTTGACCAGCTCAGCGATGGCGTCCTGGCGAGCGGTGATGCCTTTAACCTCTAGCAATGGCTGGAGCAGCCAGCGGCGTAGAGCCCGTCCCCCCATGGCGGTGACGGTGCGATCCAGCGCCCACAGCAGGGAGCCGTTGTAGGTGTTATCTCGGGCGGTCTGGGTAATTTCCAGGTTCTTGCGGCTCTGGTGGTCGATCACCAGGTATTCGCTGAGGGTGTAGGTGGCCAGGGGCTGGAGGGGTGACTGGACGGTTTTCTGCGTGTCTTCGAGATATTCCAGCAGGCCGCCCGCTGCCCGCACCGCCAGGGGCAGGTGGTCGCAGCCGACCCCTTCGAGCGATCGCAGCCGGAACCGCTGGAGCAGCCGCTGGCGGGCTTCGGTTTGGGTGAAGGGAGCCTGCGATCGCAGGGTGTAGCAAAACTGCCGGGGTAGATGATCGGGCAGGTGGTCAGAGGTTTCCCCCGGTCGCAGCATCGCCTTGAGGTTGGGGGCATCGGTCGGCACCAGCACCTCCGCAGGCTGGAGTCGCATGAGTTCCTGGGCCAGGGAATCCAGCCCCGATGCCTGGGTGGTGAAAAATTCCCCGGTGGACACGTCCGCGTAGGCCAGCCCCCAGTGCTCCCCGGCGACCACGACGGCGGCGAGAAAGTTGTTCTGGCTAGCGCTGAGCATGCCTTCTTCCAGCACCGTGCCGGGGGTGATCACCCGCGTCACTTCCCGTTTGACGAGGCCCTGGGCCAAGGCCGGGTCTTCCACCTGGTCGCAGATGGCGATCGCAAAACCCTTTTCTACTAAGGCAGTGCAGTAGCGATCCAGGGCGTGGTGGGGAATTCCCGCCAAAGGTACCCGGCCCACGGCTTTGCCGGCGTCCTTGCTGGTGAGCACCAGTTCTAGCTCCCGGGCAATGGCGATCGCATCTTCAAAAAACGTCTCGAAGAAGTCCCCCACCCGATACATCAGCAGGGCGTGGGGATACGCTTCTTTCATGTCCACATAGTGCTGCATCATCGGGGTCAGATCCTCCCGATTCACCGATCGATGGTCGGCGTAGCGCACGGTGTGTTTGGTTAGACGTTCAGGAATATCGGGGATCGGCGAATCGGTCATGGGGAGGAGCTAGGCGTTAGGCGTTCTTATTCTAAGGGCGAAGCGTAGAGCGCAAAGGAACAATGGAAACCTCATGGCTGGTATAGATGTTCCCTAGCCCCTTTGGGGCGGCAAGCCAACGGCTCCGCTCAGGGGATGTGCTGGCTTCGACTCCACTACTCTCCATTAAGCTGCTACGCAAACAGGGATCGCTGGCTGAGCGGAGTCGAACGCTGGCTGAGCGGAGTTGAACGCTGGCTGAGCGGAGTTGAACGCTGGCTGAGCGGAGTCGAAGCCAGCCAAGAAGATCTCGCTCCCCTCAGGCGGCACACTAGCTTTTAATACCTCTTGTGGTCTCACGGAGATTCCAGCGAAGCTGCACTTGAGAGCAACGGATTAAGGATCATTGCGAATGTTACGAATGCGAAAAAGCTTTATGTTAGGTTAACTCTCGTCCGAAAGATATAAATTGCAACGCATTTAGGAGAAGGTTCCCGTGACACAGTCGCAGCAGCAGAACTCCCCGTTAGCCGCAGAGCGAGAAGAATTTCGGGAATACGTTGCCCATTTGCAACTCCACATGGCCCTCCAGGCCCGCAATTTGGTGCCGAACCTCAGCCACAAGGGCGATCGCCGCCAAACCCTGCTTCACGAGACCCAGGCCAGCTTTGAGAAGCTCGCTTCTCGGCAGGCGTTTTAACTTCTGATTACGACCAACAACCTTTCTGCCCAGGCCAACCACAGCCTGGGCTTTTTCATGGAGGAATTGCAATGGAGAAGTATGGCAGCGATCGCGCCACAGCCATTCTCAACTTCTGGTTTGGCGACCCAGAAGACCCTGAATATGGCCAGCAGCGCAAAGCCTGGTTTCAGAAAGATCCGGGGTTCGACGCCGAAATTCGTCAGCAGTTCCTGTCAGATTATGAACGGGCTGCCGCTGGTGAATACGATGTTTGGCAGTCGCAACCCCGCTCCTGCGTGGCCCTGATTCTGCTACTAGATCAGTTTCCACGCAACCTGTTTCGCAACTCGTCCCAGGCCTTCGCTACCGATGCCAAAGCGCTCAGCGTAGCCCAGTACGCCGTTGCCCAGGGCTTTGACCGGCAGCTGATTCCAGCGGAGCGAATGTTTGTCTATCTCCCCTTTGAGCACTGTGAAGAACTGGCCCAGCAGGATCGCTGCGTTCAGCTCTTCGAGCAGCTGATGGTAGATGCCCCGGAATTCGAATCCACCCTCGACTACGCCCTGCGCCACCGGGAGGTGATCGATCGCTTTGGACGCTTTCCCCACCGCAACGAAGTGCTGGAGCGGGATACCACCCCTGCCGAGGCCGAGTTTCTCCAGCAGCCGGGATCGCGCTTTTAAGTCGCCGTCCCCTTCGACTCCGCTCAGGGAACGATGCTCAGGGAACGATGCTCGGGGGAGGTGCTCAGGGGAGGATGTGGGGAAACTGCAGTCCTCAAGCCAGATTTGGTATAGCTGTCGTTACCACTTAAACTTCGTTAACATCAAGCCAGCATTGGGCAGGACTATGGCCGCATCCTCAAAACTGTCAAGACAGGGCGAAATCGCCGAAATTGTCTTCCGCAACGGCTGGGATTCCATGCGGCGGCTACTCACGGGTGGCAAGCCTAATGAGCCCGATGTCCCGCCACCGGAGGTGCTGCGTAATATTCTCACCGAGCTGGGTCCAGTTTACATCAAGCTGGGGC
>PYEQ01000559.1 GCA_003017785.1 filamentous cyanobacterium CCP5
AGAATTTATCCAGTTTTTTACCCTGCGCAACCCTTGAAAATTGTTCTTGACAACGTTCAAAAAACCTACGGGAAGCGAACCGTTGTCAACCACGTTAGCTTGACCGTTGCCCAGGGAGAAATTGTTGGGCTGCTGGGGCCAAACGGGGCTGGGAAAACGACCACTTTTTACATGGCTACGGGCCTAGAGCGGCCGGATGCCGGTCGGGTATGCCTCGACCAAATCGATATTTCGGATTTGCCCATGCACCAGCGGGCGCGGCTAGGCATTGGCTATCTGGCCCAGGAGGCCAGCATTTTCCGCAATCTATCGGTGCGGGACAATATTTTGCTCGTCATGCAGCAGACTCGCGTCCCTGAGGACGAACACCTGCCGCGTCTAAAGGATCTGCTCAAGGAGTTTCGTCTAGAAAAAGTAGCGAACACCATGGGCATCCAGGTGTCGGGGGGAGAACGGCGGCGCACAGAACTAGCCCGAGCGATCGCCGCTGGCCCCGACGGCCCCCGCTTTCTATTCCTCGATGAGCCCTTCGCCGGAGTCGACCCGATCGCTGTCTCAGAAATCCAAGAAATTGTCGCCCAGCTGCGCGATCGCAACATGGGCATTTTGATCACCGACCACAATGTGCGAGAAACCCTGCGAATCATCGATCGGGCCTACATCATGAGCGACGGCCAGATCCTCGCCTCCGGCAGCGCCGACGCCCTCTACAACAATCCCCTGGTGCGAGAGCACTATCTCGGCAAGGACTTTACTTTGTAGCCCCCAATGACCACCTCCCTCCGCCTCAACCGAAATAACTGGCTCCCAAACCTGTCGATCATGGATCGCTACATTGCCAAGGAGCTGACCCTGCCGTTTTTGTTCGGCGTCGGGGCTTTCTCCTCCATTGGCATCTCGATCGGGGCGCTGTTTGAGCTGATTCGCCGGATTACCGAGTCGGGGCTGTCGATTACCCTGGCCATGCAGATTTTCGCGTTGAAGCTGCCAGAGTTTCTGGTGCTGGCCTTCCCCATGTCCACCCTGCTGGCCACGATGATGACCTACAGTCGCCTCTCCAGCGACAGTGAGCTGATTGCTCTGCGGGGCTGTGGGGTCAGCGTGCGGCGGCTGATTGCCCCAGCGGTGGTGCTGAGTCTGCTGGTGACCGGACTCACCTTTATCTTTAACGAGCTGATTACGCCAGCCGCTAACTACCGGGCTGCGGTCACCCTGGAGCAGGCCCTCAATTCCGAACGGCCCCCGTTTCAGGAGCGCAATATTTTCTATCAGGAGTTCCAGCCTGCCGCCGATGACAGCAGCGCCCAAGAGCTCAAACGGCTATTCTACGCTCGCCGCTTCGACGGTGAGAACATGTATGGCCTGACGATCCTAGACTTTTCTCAGGAGGGCCTTGATCAGGTGGTTAGCGCCGAATCTGCCACCTGGGACTTCCAGAAAAACACCTGGAATTTCTACAACGGCACGATCTATGTGGTGTCGCCGGAGGGGGATTTCCGCCAAATCATCACCTTTGACAACCAGGAACTGCAGCTGCCAAAAACCCCGCTGGATCTGGCCGCTCGGACCAAGAGCGACAATGAGATGAACATTGCCGAGGCCACCCAACAGCTAGAGCTGCTGCGCAAAAGCGGCGACGAAAAACAAATTCGCCGCTGGGAGACCCGGATTCAGCAAAAGTATGCCCTGCCGTTTGTCTGTGTAGTGTTTGGCCTGGTGGGGTCTTCCATTGGCGTCCGGCCCCAGCGCACCAGCCGGGCCACGAGCTTTGGCGTCAGCATCGTGATTATCTTTGGCTACTACCTGCTGTCGTTCATTACCAACGCCATGGGAGAAGCGGGGGTACTCTCGCCGTTTTTGGCGGCCTGGCTGCCGACGATTTTGGGGCTGGCGGCGGGGATCGTTTTACTTTTCAAGGCCTCCAAGTGACCTAGGACCGGTTTGTTAGACTGGTGAGGCAATTGATTGTCCAAGCCACCGGTAAAGAACCCTAACTATGGTTGCGATCGCCCCCCCCAAGTCTCTGCGTATCGAGGATGTGCTCAACCTCGACTATGCCGCTACCAAAGAGCGTTTCGATCTCTCCTGGCAGGATCCCCTGTCTACCCTGCTAGGGCTGGGTCGGGCAGCCGGAGCTGACTTCATTGAGTTTTTCCTAGAGCGCAGCAACTACATCAGCTGCCAGGCCGAAGAAGACGCCATCACCAGCATTTCTCCCCGTCTGATGACCGGAGCCGGGGTCAGGGTATTTCGCGGCAAGGCCGACTGCTACGTCAGCACCAACGACCTGTCCTTTGGCGGTTTAAAAGCCGCTTTAGAAAAGGGCCTCTCGATTATGGGGCTGAGTCTACCAGGGGCCACCGCCCACGTTCCTGAAATCAATCTGGAGCTGTTCCGGGACTACGCCGCCAACAAGGGCAAAGAGTCCTGGCTCGATCGCTGCAGCTCCATGCAGACCATGGGCGACGTCCTGCTAGCGGCCAACAGCTGCTTAGAAAAGCATGCCAGCCACGTCCAGTCTCGCCGCGCCGCCTACTTCCGCGACTGGCAGGAAGTCTTGGTCGCCGCCAGCGACGGTACCTTTGCCCGGGATATTCGCCTTACCCAGTCCGTCGGGTTTAATCTGCTCTGTGCCGACGGTGAGCATCGCGCCTCCATCGGCCAGCGGGTGGGAGACACCAGCGATCCGACTTTCTTAACCAGCTGGGACTATGAGCAGACGGCCACTGACGTAGCCGAATCCGCTGGCAAAATGCTCTATGCCGACTACGTGGAGTCGGGCACCTATCCGATCATCATGGCCAACCAGTTTGGCGGCGTGATCTTCCACGAAGCCTGCGGCCATCTGCTAGAAACCACCCAGATTGAGCGGGGCACGACGCCGTTCATCGACAAGAAAGGCGAAAAGATCGCCCACGAAAGCCTCACCGCCTGGGACGAAGGGCTCACCCCCGACGAGTTTGGCACCATCGACATGGACGACGAGGGCATGCCCGCCCAGCGCACCCTGCTGATCGAGAACGGAATCCTGAAGAACTTCTTGAGCGATCGCGCTGGTTCCATGCGCACCGGCCATCCCCGCACCGGCAGTGGTCGCCGCCAGGGCTACACCCACGCCGCCGCCTCCCGCATGCGCAACACCTACATCGCCCCCGGCGACCACAGCATCGAAGAACTGTTTGCCTCAGTGGATAAGGGCATCTACTGCAAGAAAATGGGCGGCGGCAGCGTCGGCCCCACCGGCCAGTTCAACTTTGCCGTGTCCGAGGCCTACCTGATTGAAAACGGCAAGCTCACCAAGCCCCTGAAGGGCGCAACCTTGATCGGCGAAGCCAAAGATATCATGCAGAAAATCTCCATGTGCTCCAACGATTTGGATCTGGCGGCGGGCTTCTGCGGCTCGATCAGCGGCAGCATCTACGTCACCGTGGGCCAACCCCACCTGACGGT
>PYEQ01000560.1 GCA_003017785.1 filamentous cyanobacterium CCP5
CCGCTCAACCAACGGTTACCTGACTCCGCTCAACCAACGGTTACCTGACTCCGCTCAACCAACGGCTGCCCCCTCGTGAAATTGCCTTAGGCAGGCTATCTGCTCCTGTTTACCAAACAAAACCATCAATCAAGGTTAAAAAACAATGCCAGTTATCAATATCGCTCGTCGTCTACCAGCCAAAACCATCAGCGCCGACATCGACTCCTACAACGGCCTCGGCACCGTCAGCGGCTACCTGCCCGTCCGGGCGGAAGCGACTCCCGAAACCCTGAAAGCTAACTACGAAGCCATGCTGGCCAAGCAGCAGAAGGAAACTGAGCTGCAGGTCATGGTCAAAGCGGCTGCCGATGAGGCTAAACGGGCCGAATGGGAGTTTCACAACTCTGTTCTGGCGATGAAAGAAGCGGTTCGCGCTCAGTTTGGCCCGGACAGCAACAGCGCTCAGGCGATCGGCTATAAGAAAAAGTCGGAATACAAGCGTCGTCGCCGCGCTTCTTCAGCGGCTATGTAAGCTGCGTAAATTCGCTAACGCTAAGGCTCGTGAGCATCGCTTACGGGCCTTTTTGATGGGTTCTCATTAGTCGTTCTGAGGGGGCGATCGCTCTGGCTCAGGGGTGCGGCACCCGGGCTTGGAGAGTGAGATCGCCAATGGCTCAATCTCGCCTTCGAAAATCCAGATACGAGGTAGATATACTGGCGATATTCCAGGAAGTTCACTGCGCCATTCCAGAAACCCGCTAAAGCTACCTTTGAAGGAGAGGAATATGACGGTTCAGGACGTACTCGCTGCTGCAAGTCAGCTATCACAGGAGGAGCGATTGCAAGTAGCCATTCGCTTGCTCGAATCACTCAGAGAATCCTATTCTGTTTCACACAATAAAATTGAGCCAACTCCATCCTGGACAGCCGGGTTACCTCAATTGGTACAGAGTGCAGATAAAGCAGTCCCATCTGGGAATCAGGGTTTTCAGGCGTTGCAAACTAACCACCCGCAGGAGAATCTTAGCCTACATGATTTATTATCCCAGTCTCCCTTCAGCCGGTTAGATTTTGAGGCTGAATCGATCAAGCCTCCTGTACGTGCAGTGGAGTTTTAAGTGTCAACGGCAACAGGCTGGTTGTTAGACACTAATGTTGTCTCGGAACTCCGGAAACCCAATTGCAACGCCAGTGTCAGGGCTTGGAGTGGACAGCACCCTCCTGAGTCTTTTTTTCTGAGTACGTTAACCCTTGCGGAGATTCGCTTTGGTATTGAACAAGTGGATGATGTAGCGTTTCAGCAGGAGTTAACAGACTGGCTGGGACAGCGATTACGTCCCTGGTTTTCAAATCGGATATTGGCGATCGATGAAGAGGTGATTTTGGTCTGGCGCAAGATGGTGGAGAAGGGCCGGAAGGTCGGCTATACCTTTAGCCAGCCTGATTTGTTTATAGCGGCGACGGCAGCAGTCCATGACCTAACGGTGGTTACTCGAAATGTGTCAGATTTTGAACGATCAGGTGTGATGGTCTTCAATCCATTCCAAGCATGACGCGCGGAGCCTAAGCCCTGCCTCTGCTTGTACCTATTCGCGGGAGTCGTTCACGTAGTGACTTCCGAAGGGAGAAAGCCAGCACTATGTCATAGGTGTTTTTGCGTTTCGCATCGGTGGGGAAGCCGCTTTTTCTGGAGATCTCTGCGTTGACTCACGATCGCTCCACGTCATCTCACCTTGCAACACGATCGCCTCACCTCAAAGCGCGATCGCCCTAGCTTTGTCCCTTGGTTATCCTGGTATTGGCGGGGTTCCAGGATGTTCACGATGCCATCTAAGAAACCCGCTAAAGCTACCTTTGAAGCAGGGGAATATATGACGATTCAGGACGTACTTGCTGCTGCAAGCCAGTTATCCCAGGAGGAGCGCCTGCAAGTAGCTATTCGCTTGCTCGAATCGCTCAGAGAATCCTATTCCATTCCACGAGACAAAACTGCGCTGGATCCGATGCTGGCTTGGGAAGGGGACGTGCTGGTTTATCAAGGCAAAATTTCCCCGACTTTCGATCTTGTAGCAGCGGTGCAGGCTGCACGGGAGGAGCGATCGCTCGAATGATGAGGTGCTTTTTTGATACTTCTGTTTTGGTAGCAGCCGTTTTGCCGGATCATGAATTCCATGCTGTTGCAGCGAGTTGGTTACGGGCAGCTTTAGCAGGCAAGGTTCACGGCCTAATTTCGGCGCAGTGTATTGCAGAATTCTATTCTGTCCTGACTCGCCTGCCGCTGAATCCGAAAATCTTACCCAGCCAAGTCAAATACCTGATTGAGCAAAATCTCTATCCCTTAGAAGTCCAGATTTTGCGAACAGAAGACTATCAAAGATCAGTTTCTCGATTGAGCAATTTGAGCTTGGTCGGTGGGGTAGTGTTTGATGCGTTGCTGGCCGAGGTTGCCCTACGGGAAAGAGCCGATCAACTACTTACCTTTAATTTGAAGGATTTTAAGCGTTTGGGAGAAGATGTCGCTCTGCTGCTCTGGACACCGGCTGTTTTCTCCGAGTAAAGCTCTATGACCTGCGTTGCTTGCTGTGATGCATCAGAGAGCAAGATCGCTCTGGGTCAACCCCTCGGTTATTCTGGGTCAAAGCGCGATCGCTCTGCCTCTGCACCTCGGTTATCCTGGCTTAGAGCTGCGTCATCCTGGCTTGAAGCTTGGTTGCTCTAGTTCAGTTAAAGAACAAAGCTCATGTCTTTGGGCTTGCGATCAGACATTGCGGGAGTTCATGAGATGGCGGAAGAATCGAGGCTGCAACGCATTGCTCCGGAGGAGTTGCCGAACCTGCTGACGCAGCTTCACGACAGGCAAGCAACCGAGCTGATTTTGATCGGACCAGAAGTTGAACTTTTTACATTGCTGGGCGATTGGCCTGATGAATTTCAAGGGTGCACTGTATATCAGTTGTCTAGCGTTTTGTCTGAGCTGCCTCACGAGCTACTGCGTCTTTATTGGCTTCAATCTCTCACGTTATGGTCACTCGATCTGAATGATGCAGATGCTACTGCAATTGCTGAACACCTTAATCAGCTCACTTCTCTTGATTTGAGCATCAATAAGGTTACCGATCGTGGGGCACAGGTGATTTCCAGATGCCTTCATCAGCTAACATCGCTTGATTTAGGCAACCGTATAGAGACAAGCGCGTTGAATTGGTACTCTAGCTACCCAAACAACGAAATAACCGTAACCGGTGCACAGACAATTGCGGAGCACCTTGGTAAACTCAGTTCGCTTAAACTGGACAATAATCGGATAGAAAATTCTGGTGCTCAGGCAATTGCAGAGCATCTTAGCCAACTAACCTCGCTCGATCTGAGCAACAACCAAATAGATGAGATCGGTGCCCAAGCCATCGCAGAACATCTCAGCCAACTAACCTCGCTCGATCTGAGCAACAACCAAATAGATG
>PYEQ01000561.1 GCA_003017785.1 filamentous cyanobacterium CCP5
GCGATACGGGCATTGCCTACATTGCCGCGCCGGTACTCCCCGACCCCAAAACCGGGAAGCGGAAACGCTCCTACGCGGTGCGTGGCCCCTGGGTGGTTTGGGTAAAGGCTGCTTTTGAAGAATATTTCATGATGAAAATTCGTTTTGGCGTGGGGATGCCCTGGTATGAGCGGCTGGGACTCCGGACGCTGTTCGGGCTGCAACTGTTGAAGGATTTTTCCGCGCATTCTAAAACGGCAGCGACAGGCTCTGAGTCCTTAGCGAATTGAGCTTCTCCGGCCACAGCGATCGCGACTGTTACCCTTTTACAGACTCATGACGCTCCCCTCTGATCAAGTCGCCACCCCGATGGCAAATGAACCGCCTTTTGAGCGCTTGGCGGATCGGTTTCGGTTGCTGAGCGACCCTAGTCGTTTGCGGATTCTTTCGATTATTTGCCAGGGCGAGCGTAACGTGACCGAAATCTGTGCAATGACAGGTTTGCATCAAGCCAATGTATCCAAACATTTACAGCTACTGAAGGCAGCCGGTGCAGTGGCCTGTCGCCGGGTCGGCAGCTGTCGGCACTACCGCATTATTGATGACGATTTATTAGCGCTCTGTCCCCGATCTTCCGTTGATATTTAACCCTAAGACCATGCCCCTAACCTCATTCAGGAGAGGATTCATGATGAGAGTTTTCTTTCGATTCGTTCTCGGCGTGTCCCTCGTTAGCTTCTTACTGATGGGAGTTCCCGCGATCGCCCAGGCTCAGCCTGACCCCGCTCAACTCGCCAAAGCCGTCGAAGAAATTGAAAATTTAGACGCCATGCGCAGCGGTCTGGCGGCCTATCTGGAGGATGCTCCCGAGCCACCGACTGCGGAAACCATGAAACAGGTCTGCAAACCCGTTGGCATGAAAGCCATGCAGCTCAGTCAAGAAAACGGCTGGCAGGTGAAACAGATGGCGAACAAGTATCGAAATCCGGCTCACGCCCCCGACAATCTCCACGCCCGAATGGCCCTGGCTAAATTTGAGCAAGATCCCGACCTGACAGGTTTTTGGGAGCCTGAGACCCTGGATGGCGTCACCGGGACGCGCTACTACCGCCGCATCAATGTGGAAGCGAGCTGTCTCGCCTGTCATGGGGCCAAAAACAACCGTCCCCAATTCGTAAAAAACAATTATCCCCAGGATCTCGCCTACGACTTTAACGTCGGCGATTTGCGGGGCATGTACGCGGTCTTTATTCCCGATGTCAAGCAGGCTATTGAAGAGGCTCTCACAGCATCTTAGGAGAATAGCAATGGGCAATTTCCTTCCCAAAATGATGTCCTGGTTAGTAACAACGGCGCTGTTAGGCGCTTGTCTTGTGACCGTTCTGTTCTACCCCTTGCCTGCCCAAGCCGCGATTCGTCAACTGGAGGAAGCCCCCGGGCAGGTGGTTTACCAGTCTCGGCAAACCGTCAGTGACCAACATGGCGATCGCTGGCAGGTGATTGCCTTCAATCGCATCCGCCCCGATGGCAGCACTAGCTTTAATCTGCGGCTGGTGGGGTTTCCGGGCACGGCGGCGATCGATCGCGCCCGACCGCTTACTCTTACCACCTCCCTGGGGCAGTCTTTCACAGCGGCGGATGCGTCAGGCGATATCTTTACCGATGCATCAGCCCCAGAGCCCAACGTGGGCCAGTATGATTTGCAGCCCATTGTGCCTCAGCTACCCGCCGCGATTCCCTTACAGCTAAAACTGCCGAATTTGGCCGCAGACGATGTTGTATTACCAATCGCCCCATCCCTCACTCAGGAATGGAAAACGATCGCGAATTATCAATAAAGCGATCTCAAAGCTGCTCTATCGCTTGATAATCAATGCCGATGTTTCAAGGGAAGTTGACCAGTCAGGAGATCGAAGATGTGGCCGCTTATGTACTGCAGCAAGCTGAGCAAGGATGGCGGAAATAAATTAAATGCACACTCAATTTAAGGGGGAAAATCTGGCATCGGCATCGCAAATTAATTTATTTTGATTTTCCAGCATTGGTGCAAGAGCGGTAAACCGTTTCAACTTACGAATAAATGATAGAAACCAATGACATTACCCACACTTCAGATCGGTCAACATATTGCTTACTACCCCATCATTCAGGGAGGCATGGGAATTCGGATTTCAGGAGCCAACCTGGCCGCTGCCGTCGCCAACGCCGGGGGCATTGGCATCATTTCAGCGATGGGCTTAGGATTGCGCTCTCAGTATTTTGATCCGCACCAAGGCCGTCCTAAGCAACGCCACGAAAACTTTCTCGAGGCAAACCGCCTCGCTTTAATCGATGAGCTCAAAACAGCCCGTGAGCTTAGCCCCCACGGCATTATTGGCATCAATGTAATGGTGGCGGCGCGGGGGTATGAGGCGCTGGTCAAAACCGCTCTCCAACACGGAGCCAATCTGGTGATTTCGGGGGCAGGGTTGCCCCTCAAGCTGCCCGAGTATACGGCTGATTTTCCGACCGTGGCCCTGGTGCCGATCGTATCCAGTGTCCGCACCACCAAGATCATTTGCCAAAAGTGGCAACGTCAATATGGACGTTTACCGGATGCTATTGTGGTCGAAAATCCCATGTCTGCCGGGGGGCATTTAGGCGCTAAAGTCCAGGATTTAGACTCGGTTCAATTCAAAGCCGACCAGGCGATTCCTGAGATCATCACTTACCTGCGCGATGACCTGCAGGAAACAATCCCCCTGATTGCCGCCGGGGGCATTTGGGATCAAGCAGACATTCGCAAAGCTTTGGCATTAGGGGCTAGCGGCGTGCAGATCGGCACTCGGTTTATCACTACGGAAGAATGTGATGTCGATCACCGTTATAAGGACTTTCACCTGCAGGCTAAACCTGAAGATATCGTGATTATTTCTAGTCCGGTAGGATTGCCGGGTCGAGCACTGAAGAACCCATTCGTGGAGCAAGTGCTGGCTAAATCAATGCCGCGTCCCCACGAAAGGTGTTTGGTCAATTGCTTAAAGGTTTGTAAATTCCGCGATAGTCGTGAGACATACTGCATTCTCCAAGCCCTAGATCGGGCGGCCCAGGGAGACATGGAGACGGGTCTCGTCTTTGCCGGTAGTCATGCCGGTCGAGCCGAGAAGATATTGCCGGTCGCTGATCTGATGGCTGAATTGACGATGTCTTGAAGTTAGAGAGAAAACAACCATGACTTCCATAAATCCCTCGCGTGAGCTGGCCCAGACTTTAGCCAAAATTCCCCCGCGCCACCTGAACATCATGGGCTATGTGGATCGCTCTGAGGTGAATGGGCCAGGCCAGCGGGCCGTGGTGTGGGTACAGGGGTGCCTACGGGCCTGCCCAGGCTGCTTTAATACCGCTGTCTCTTATACACATCT
>PYEQ01000562.1 GCA_003017785.1 filamentous cyanobacterium CCP5
AGGTTAGACAGAACCCCTGGACCGATTACTTAGATTAATCCGATAAAAACCGCCGTTCTGGTTCTTTTAGGCCATAAATGGCGGTTTTTCCATAGTTGTCTTTCAGGCTGATAGCTCCACTTCTGCTTCCGATGGCAGCGGCTGATTTTCGAAGGGCCCGTGTTGGCGATCGCTCTGCCGAGCCTTCCAGGCTAAGAAGGGAAACGCCCAGAGCAGCAGTCGTAGCTGCCGAAACACCACCTGGGGATCGGCCAGATGGGTCTTGGGTAAGGATAGCCCCAGGTCCTTAAATACCAGGCCTAGGGGAATCTGAATCTGATCCTGGAGCTGGAGCAACTGGGCAAAGATCGGCCCATAGGCCGCCATCAGCGAACCAACTCCCCCCCGGGCCTGACCCCAGCCCATGAAGTACAGCCCTTTATAGTCCGCCAAAAACGCCCCGGCGTAGCACTGGACGGTGGCCCCTTTGACCCGCTGCAGTGCAGGGGGCAAGAACGGATAGGCGACATGGTAGCCAGTGGCGCAGACAATCAGGTCGATGGCGGCGGTGCTGCCATCGACAAACCGCACGCGATCGCCCTCGAGTCGCTCTATTTCCGGCCGATAGTCAATGCGCCCGTGCTGGATGTAGTAGGGCACCTCGTTGTTGAGGGTGGGGTGTTTTTCGAAGATGCGGTGCCGGGGCTTGGGCAGGCCGTAGCTGGCGTGGGTGCCAAAGGTGAGGCGAATGATGCCATAGACCATCAGCCGCTGCAGCCACTGGGGCATCCAGGGCCTGGCCAGGTTGGCCACCGGCACCCCGGCAAAGCTCTTGGGAATAAACCACACCGACTCCCGCAGGCTCAAGCTCGACTTGGCCCCTACCCGGGCCGCCTCCGCCGCAATGTCGCAGGCGGAGTTGCCGCCGCCGATCACTAGCACCCGCCGTCCCCGTAGCTGATCCGGGTGGTGATAGTCCTTGGAGTGCAAGATCTCGCCCCCAAACTCCCCCACCAACTCCGGGTATCGCCTGCACCAGTGGTGGCCATTACAGAGAATCACCCCCTTGTAGAGGCGGCGGTTCCCCTGCTCAAACCTGACCTCCCAGAGATTGTTTTCCACGGGCCGAATGGCGCTGACCCGGCAGCGCAGCTGAATGCTATCCCGCAGGTCAAAGTGGTCCGCGAACTGCTGCAGATAGCGCTCCATCTGCTGGGCGCTGGGAAACGGCGGATAGTCTGCCGGCATCGGCCACTGGGTGAACTCCGTCACCCGTTTAGAAGAAATAATGTGGGCCGTTGTATACACGCCGTGGTGCCAGTTGCCGCCGACATCGTCACTGGCGTCTACCTGGTCATAGGCAATGCCTGCCGCTTTCAGGGACTGAGCCACCCCCAGCCCTACAAAGCCGGCCCCAAGAATTAGCTGTTTATGGCGCGTATCCACTGTTTTGCCCATCGAGATCTAGGGTCTATCTTAGACAGTCCCTCTCCTACTCAGCAGTTAGGGTTTGATAGAAGCGACGACTCAACCAGCGGGTCACGAACGGGGTATAGCGCTTGAGCCCCTGGCCGATCCAGGCATAGCGATCTGGAAACACCTCATCCTGGTTGACGGCGATCGCCCGAATGGTTCTGGCCATGATCTGCCGCGGCTCGGTGGTTAACCCCGCAGGCAGGTCTTTGCCGGTCTGGGCCAAGGCCCCAAACCGGGGAGAGTCTAGCAGCGGAGTGCGGCTAAAGAAGGGATACACCGTGGTCACCCGCACTCCATAGGGGGCGAGCTCGTAGCGCAGCCCCTCGCTAAACCCCCGCAGCCCAAACTTGCTGGCGGCATAGGCGGTCAGCCCCGGAGCGGCAATCCAGCCCGCCAGGGAAGAGATGTTGACAATGTGGCCCCGGCGGCGGGCGATCATGTCGGCGGCAAAGCGACTGCTCAACCGCATGGGGGCCAGCAAATTTACCTGAACCATGGTTTCCCAGCGCTCCGGGGGGATATCGACCATGGGCCCAGAGAGGGCTAGCCCGGCATTGTTAATCACGATGTCAGGGGCGACGTTAAGCTGCTGCACCGCCCTGTAGAGGTCCTCGCAGCCATCGGCGGTGGCCAGATCGGCCCCTAGATAAGCCATGATTTTGCCCGGTGCGCCGCTGATTCCCAGGGCATCGGTCTGGGCTGCCAGATCAATGGCTGGGCGATCGCTGAGGATCAGCTGACTGCCCTGGGCCAGCAGCTGCCGGGTGAGTTCCTGCCCAAACCCCCCGGCTGCACCGGTAATCAAAACAGTGGCCGATCGCAGCTGGGTCATGGCGGTCCGAAAAGAAGCAGCTCCCAAATTTTAGAGGAGGCTGGGGCCGCTAGCGTCTAAGGCGAGGACAATAGGGTCCCTATCAGCTCCTGCACCCCCTGGCCGCGATCGCCAGGGGTCACGTAGTCGGCCTTGGCCTTGAGGCTGTCGAGGGCGTTGGCAACGGCCACCCCCAGGCCACAGACCGCCAGCAAATCCTGGTCGTTTTCGGCATCGCCGATGGCCGCCACCGTCGCCGGGTCGATGTTGAGCTGACGGAGGGCCGCCTGCAGCCCCGAGGCTTTATCAATGCCCTCGGGTAGCACCATCACCGCCCGCTTATTGAAGATCACCCGGGCGGAGAGGTTGAGATCCCGCAGAGTCGCCTCGACGGTCTCTCCGTGGGGCTGCCAGGTGGCCACCACCACCTCCCCCACGCTGATGGGCGTCACCTGCTGTTGCTCCAGGCGGTCGATCAGGCCTGCCGGGGGCGGGTCGCCAAGCAGCTGCCGTTCTAGAGTTTGGGGATTGTAGAGTACGGCGCCATTCTCCGCCACGATGGAGGCGAACAAATGGGCTGCTGGAAACACCTGGAACAGCTCGTCCAGTTCCCGCCCGGTGACCATGATCAACGTGCCGCCGCGATCGCGGTAGCCCTCCAGGGCCGCCAGGGTGGCCCTATCCACCCGCCCATCGGTGGCCAGGGTGCCGTCGTAGTCCGTAGCAATAGCCGAAAACCGGCCCTGGACGGCCGGGGGTAGCTGAGGGAAGTCCATGGTAGCTAGGGAAGGGGTTGACAGCGGCATGGGACGGGAGCAGGAATCAGAGATTTTCTTTTATGGTAGAAAGGCCCAGGTTCCCGACTGCAAGCAAGCAAAGGATAAAGTTTTCGGCCCTGAAACCAGCCAAGAGCACGGTTTCTTTACGTAAATTTACCGGTAGGGGGACAGCTGGGAATGTTAAGTAAATCAATAGGGGCTTCCCCCATTGCCCCTCAGACACAAGCATTCTAGAAACCCATGATTCCACTGGCAGAAAAGCCTGTTTCCATCATCGGCGCCTTCACCGCCTGTCTTAGCCTAGGGCTGGCAGCCCTACCGGCTGAGGCCCTGCCCAGTCAGCCAGGGCCTCAGCTAAAGCAGGCCGAGACCCTGCCCAGCCC
>PYEQ01000035.1 GCA_003017785.1 filamentous cyanobacterium CCP5
CGACCGTAGCGGATCAGCAACAGGATTTTTTGACTCAGCGTCGACAGCAGCTTGATCAGCTCCGCTCGGAGCTAGAGGGCAAGCAGCAGGCTCTTGAAGAGAAAATGGGCCAGCTTTCTCAGCGCTGGGCCGAATGGCATCAGGCAGAAGAGATCTTATCGAGTCGGAAGGCAGATGCCAAGCTTCAGCAGCAGCAAATTATTGCCAAGCAGGACCGTATTCAAGCCTTGACGGAGCAGCTTCAGCGTCAGGGTAATCTGCATCAGCAGGTCTATGATTTACTGAACGGTTCAGATAAGGTGCGGCTCAGCAAAAAAGTCGACGTGGCGACCCTCGAAGCCATGTCCCTCGAAGACTTGCAGAAGCGGGTTGCGGATCTGGAGCGAGATTTGAGTAAGGTGTCAAATTTTGTTTCGGATCAGGAGGAAGAGCTCAATCTCCAGCAGCAGGCTATCGATGGGTTGAAACAGAAAATTGCCCAGGCCAGCGAGTTTGACCGTCTACAGATCGAAACGGAACTGGCAGATGAGCAAGATCGCTATCAGATGCTGAATGAAACTCTGGTCGGGCAGCGCCGCAATCTACTGGAACGGGAAGAGACCCTCAGCCAGCATCGAGCAATCTTACTCAGACGCCAGGGTCTGGCAGCAGATGAAACGCCAGTGAGCGCTGTTGATTTGGAGCCCCTGCTGAATACCATTGATTCCCATCGGCAGGATATCAACGACACGATCCATCAGCTAGAGACTGAAGTTAAGCAGCTACAAGAAGCCATTGGACCCACTAAAACTGAAATTGAAGGTATGGTTGAGGCCCAGGCCCGCAGTCGTGATGAAATTCTACAGGCCGAGGCCGAGATAGACGAACAGCGCACCGTCATTGGTCGGACAACAGGGTTTATCGAGCTCTATGAAGCAATGCTGCCAGACTTGGAAGGTCAGCTGAGTCAGTTTAAGGCTGCCTTAACGACGGTATCTGACTCCGTGGCCCAGTTCCAGGAAGCTAGTGACTATCAGCTTCAGGCGATCGCTGACATGCGCCACACCGTATCAAATCTCGCCAGCTCAGCTCAGGTTGCGACTCCATGATAGTGACTATGTTAGTAGGTATAGCTACAGCGCCCCATCCTAGAGGCATAAGCTGATGATTTGGGTAAATGAACAAATTGATCCCTGCGGCATTATTCACTCCTGCATTGCCTGTCGAGATCAGCAGCAGGCTAATGCCTGCCACGAGTCTTTTGAAACTAATTTAAGTGAAGAACAAAAAGCTCAGGGCTGGGTTGCCCGCATGCGTACTGTGAGTTCTTGGGAGGAAGTGCCTGTCAATGCCCTCAAGCTTGACTAACGCAGAATTGTTTGTCTTTTAAGAAAAAGATGGACGGTTTTTGTTAAGGGTATCTATCGGAACTGCTGCCAATTTCCCATGGGAGCTACAAAAGCGAGAGGTCCAGAGCACAGGCAGTCCTAAGATAGTTCCTGCTTGTCCAGTCCGTCAGGGCTTAACCCGTCTCGGTAGTAGGTAATTTGTTGGGATCGATACCGGTAGGGTTCTAAATGAATAGTGACGCGAGTCGGGCCATAGGCATTTTCTAAAGCCTGCTCCACCTCCTCAGTGATGCTGTGGGCGCTATCTACATCAGTAGGCTCGACAATCAGGTGCATGTCGATAAATACCTGCCGACCCAACAGGCCTCGAGAAGCAATATCGTGGCAGTTCACCACTCCGGGAACCTGCATGACACAGCGGTGAATAGCTTCAGGGGCGATCGCCATTTCATCCACCAGCCAAGGCAAATTTTCTCGCAGCACGCTCCAACCGCTTTTGAACACCAGCAGAGCCACTGGAAACGCTAGGACAATATCTAGCCATTGGAGTCCCTGCCAGATGCCTATTAATCCCCCGATCACGGCGATGGTAATCCACACATCACTCATGGTGTGGTGGGCATCGGCAACCAAAATTTTGCTGCCGAGACTCAAACCGACCCGGCGCTCATAAAAAGCGACAAAGATATTGATGCCCAAAACGAGCAGCATCAGCCAGAGAGCGTAGGCATTCACTTGGATCGGACTGCCTCCGACAACAATTCGCTCAATGGCGCCCTTTAGCACCTCAAAACAGGCGATTCCCAAGAAAGCCGCAATCCCAAGGGCACCAACAGCTTCGTATTTATGATGGCCATAGGGATGATCGCGATCGGGCTTGGGATCGGCTAGCTGATTGGTGACCAGACCCAAAACATTATTCGCACTGTCGGTAATACTGTGCAGGGCATCCGCCAGGAGGCTTAGAGACCCAGTCCACCAGCCGACTCCCCCCTTAATCACGACTACGGTTAAGTTGAGGATCAGCGTGAGGATGAGAACATACCTGACCCTGCTACGGTTATCGTCTGAGGTCGATGAGTGGGACACCAATAGACTGCTCAAGCAAACAATAAGAGCCCGCCAGTTGGGACTGTCTTCAATTTATCGTGATTGTTTGGCCTTCGACTAAATGACCAGAAGCAAATGAATAATTGGCATAGGAGGATTCTATCTCTAGGTCAACGACTACTGCCCCCGGCTGTTGAACGGTCTGCCGGCGGCAAGCTATCTCAGGGAGCCTCTAACTAGTCAACAACCAGGACATCGATCTTGGTTTCTGCGGGGAGCTCATTCCCCTCAAGGGCCTGGTAAGCATAGTGCACTCCTAAGTATCCCTGTTGAGCAGCCTGCTGATCGATGGTCACGCTGAGCTGACCGGTCCGAAGCGCTTCTTGGGCTTCCTTGAGAGCATCGAATCCTGCCACTAGTACTTGATCTCGACCGGTTTCAGTCAAGTATTGAATGGCTCCGAGGGCCATCATATCGTTGGCGGCAAAGATAAGGCCAATGTCAGGGTGCCGGGCAAACATGGTTTGGATAACGGTGTAGGCTTCGTCAATTTTCCAGTTGGCGGTTGCTGAGGCCACTAGATTGATGTTGGCATTCTCGCTAAAAGCCTGGATCGCCCCCTGTTTGCGGTCAATCGCATTTTGAGCGGTAGAAATGCCTTCTAAAATGACGGCATCGGTAGGGGACTGAACCTGATCGCTGACGTACTTGGCCGCCAAGTAGGCGCCATATTTGTTGTCGACGCTGATGAAAGGAACTGGCTCTAGACCGATGGCTTGCGATCTCTCGGGATTGAGCCGATTATCAATGTTGATGATTTCGATACCGGCGTCCTGGGCTCGCTTCAGCACCGGAATCAGCTGTACAGAGTCCCCGGGAGCGACCACGATGGCTGCCACTGGGGTCTGAATTAAATCTTCGATGATGCTGATTTGCTGTTCGATCGACGTTTCCTGGGCGGCGGTTTTTACCAGCAGCTGAATATCGAGTTCCTGTTCGGCCTGCCGAGCCCCCTGTTCCATATCGACGAAAAATGGATTGGTCAGGGTCTTCATGACTAAAGCAATGGTTGGCATTTCCGCCTGATCTAGGGCCACGGCTGTGGTCTCAGGCTGGGAAGTTTCTACCAGGGGCGTGTTGACTTCACTGGCGTTCATCCGGCAGCTGGCCAGGCCAGCGATCGCCAGCCCTAGGCAGGCACCTGCTATAGCAAGACTGCGTTTTGTTTTAGTCATGGCCTTAGGGGTAAAGAAAATTAAGGAAAACTGCATCCGGCATCGATATCGGCAAGGGCTTAGCTAGAGGGACCAATCCCCTTAACTCTTAGGGGCACTGGGCTGAGCGGCTTGTAAGTGCACCCCTTCTAAGCCCCCTTCCAAGCCAAGGAATACAGCTAGTTTTTCCAGTAGCATCTCGCGCTTTAGGGGCTTGCTGAGAAAGTCATCACAGCCTGACTCCAAAACCTGCCGCTGGTCATCTTCAAAGGCTTGAGCCGTCACAGCAATAATCTTAGTTGGAACATGGGTCGTTGCGAACTGGGACTCCAGCTGACGAATCATGCGAGTGGTCAAATAGCCGTCCATAATCGGCATTTTCATGTCCATTAACACGAGATGGGGAGCCCATTCCTGCCATATCTGAATGGCGGCCTGACCGTTTTCTGCTTCGCGCACCTCAAGCCCCAGGGAGCCCAGGATGTGACGTAGAACCATGCGATTAGTGGGGGCATCATCCACGACTAGGATGCGATAGCTGGAGTTGACCACAGTCAAATCCTCCAGGCTGATCGGATCCGTTTGAGGAGGCGCCTCCTCAGGAGCTGCAGCCTTGACTGGCAGGACTACGTCAAACCGGGTGCCGATGTTCACTTCGCTCTTGACCTGGATAGCACCGCCCATCGCTTGCAGCAGTCGTCGGATGATGGTCAGCCCCAAACCAGTGCCTTCTTGTGCTAAACGACCGGTTTCACTCTGGACAAAGGGCTCGAAGATGCTGTCCAATTCGCTGGCAGAAATCCCTGGCCCGGTATCTGTAACGGTGAACCTGAGGTCCATACAATCAAAAGACTGCGGTCCGTGTTTGTCCGGGGAGGATATTGTTGACACTTCAAGGGTAATGCGACCTGTTTGAGTAAATTTAACGGCATTCCCCAGCAGATTAGTGAGGATTTGGCGCAGTTTACCTTCGTCACTACAGATGTGGCGAGGAAGCTCTGGATGAAGAATAAAGTTCAGGTCTAACTGCTTGATTTTAGCGTTGAGTCTGAAGAGGTTTTCGAGCTTAGATAGAAATTCGTAGAGATCAAAACAAACCTCTTGGAGTGAGATTTTGCCTGACTCAATTTTGGCCATGTTTAAGACATCATTGATTAGCTCTAGCAGATGTTCGCCACTGTGGTTAATGATGGAAAGGCTTTCATGCTGGCTCAGAGAAAGATTTGAATCTTCAGCCAAAATCTCAGTAAAGCCCAAAATAGCATTGAGGGGAGTGCGCAGTTCATGGCTCATATTGGCCAGGAAATTGCTTTTCGCCATGTTGGCAGCTTCGGCCGTGTTTTTGGCCTGTTCCAGGTCGGCTGCCTGCTGACGAATTTTGGCGAACAGATCGGCCTGCTGTAGGGCAATACCTAGCTGAGAACTAACAGAGGTAACTAGATTGATGTCGGTTTCTTTCCACGGCTGTGGCTGGCTGTGCTGGTAGGCGCCAATCATCCCCCAGGTTTGGTCATTGCGAAGAATAGGAACATGCAGATAGGATTTGACGCCTAAGTTGGCGATCGCTGGAGGCTGGTCCAGGTGACTAGGGCCCTGCGGCGTTAATTGCGAGGCCCATTGGTCGACCGCCGATGCGGCGACCGGTCCTGTTGGAGCGGTGAAATGAGGGGAAGGAGGCTCAAGCTTTAAGGATGATTCTAGGGCTAGAACTTGAGACCCGGTTTTAGCTGGTAGCCAGGAATCATAGAGACAGGACTTGGCTTCAGCTAAGCATTCTAGCCCTCCATCGGGATGGTTTCTGAAGATGATAATGCGATCGCATTTTAACAATCGCTTGAGTTCATTGGTAGTAACGTCAAAAATTTCGTCTAAATCGAGGGTTTGTCGCATGCGTTCGACCACCCGCAGGATAGCCTGCTGCTGTTCAGCACTTTCTCGCAGAGCGGCCTCTGCCTGCTGCTGGCCTTCCCAGCTAACCAAAAAAACGTTGAACCACCGACTTAGCTCGCCAATCTCGTCGCGGTTGGAGATAGCCAGCGGAGGCAGAGAGACGTCTGAAGCGGATTGGAAGAGTTTAAATCGCTGGGTGATTTGGCGAATCGGACGCACAAACTGGAGAGTAATCAGCCAGGCTGAGATCGCCACAATCAGCAACGAAATCAAAAGTGCTAAGCCGATCGCCATGCGGATAGTGGAGCTCGGCAGGGCCAAATTTCTAGTTGGAATCAGGCTCAAAATTTTCCAGCCGCTCATTTCAGACTGGACAAAGGTCACTAACATCCGTTCACCATTGATGTTGGTGGCAAAGGTTGGCTCAGAAGCGCCCAAATGTTGGATCAGGGCTTCGCTGGCATACAGTCCGGCCAGCTGACGATCGGGATGATATATCACCCGATTTTCACCGTCGAGCACGAGCAGATGGGCATTGGTGCCTAAATCAACCTGGTCAAAGCTGTCATAAATAGCATCTAAACTGTAGTTCACCAAAAGCATGGCGATGGGCATGGAAGTCAGGGTCTCAGCATCCGTTTTATGGATCATTTTGGCCGCGGTAATCACCTTGTCCTCGGTGGAGCTAGCGTTAATATTGTTGCCAACCCCGTACCAGGCAATGGTGCGATTATTTTGCAGGGCCTGAATTAGAATTTTGTTTTTGACATCGTGGCGAATATCTGAAACGTCCAGGGTATCTCCGACATGGTATCGAGCTCCCTGCATGGTAAAAATATCAATTGAAACCAGTCCCTTCAGGCTGGAATGACTGCTCAATATGTAGCCAATTCGAGCCTGGGTAACTAAATTCGTGTAGGTATCGGTTTGCGTTCGTTCCTGTTCCAGTACCTCAATAATTTCATCGACTCCGGAAATGTTGGTGATTAGCCCCTCGATTTGCTCTAGCTGTAGCTCTAGATACTCTTGTTTCTGAACAACAATTTCTTCGCTATATCGAATAGCTTCTGACTCTAGGGTTTTACGGGCGGCCTGGTAGGAGAGAATACTAATAGTAAACAGCGGCAGAATGCTAGTCAGCAGCAAAAAGCCAATGAACTTTTGGGTAATATTCAAAGTCCCTTTCATAGGCAGTACTCTCTGACTGGCGAAATCAATGGCTGGCTTGTCCGGAGCGGCCCCAGGCGAGGGGATACATCTGGGTTGCTCTGAGGCTTGAGGTTGACTTCCTGACTACAGTTGACTGTGGGGAGTTGACCTTAGAATAGCTACTAGCACTCAAATGTTCCCGAAAATGCGATCGCATTGTGATATCCATGGACATTGATCAGGCTATGCTAGATCCGACCAGCGTTTTTGATTCTCCTGCTGCCGTATGCAATACCACAGAACTATCGCAGGATCAAAAAGTTGAAATTCTCCGCCGCTGGGAATACGATGCTCGAGAGCTTCAGGTGGCGACAGAAGAGAACATGGGTGGTAGTCCGGGGAGTCACCTTGATGAGGTTTTGGCGGCCCTCCATCAGCTTGGGGTCGGGGCCAGTCCGGGGGATTCTCCCCCTACCAAACAAAAAGGCCAGTAGTCGGCTAGCGAGCACAGATTTCTAACCGGTAGGCCAGGAGAAGAGTAGAAGAGTAGCTACTCAGCTGGGCAGTTTTTCTGGCTGCGGCTGGGACAATACCTACCTCGGGACGAAGCGCTTACCATGGGAAAACCCCCTATTGTTTTTTTATGCAAGCCACCGTTCCAAGCCTGCAGATTTTTGGTCGCACCACCCAAGATCAGGGCAGTTTTGACGCGGGCCGCATCCGCGAATACAAAGTCATCGGTATGCCCCAAGATCGCACCCAGCGCAAGCGAGTAGGGCCGCTGTTCTACTGGTCTTGGGCGAAGGGGGATCCCCACAGCGTAATCGCTCTACATCCGCACCAGGGATTTGAGATTTTTAGCTATGTGCTAGCGGGCACCCTGATCCACCGAGATACCCTCGGCACCCATCGCCCCGTGGAGGCGGGCGGATTACAGCTGATGCAGACCGGGTCAGGAGTTTCCCATGAGGAGGTCATGGGTGCCGAAGGAACGGAGTTTTTTCAAATCTGGCTGGAGCCCCATCTGCGCCAGGCGATCGCCCAGCCTCCGACCTACGCCGACTTTACGGAAGCTGATTTTCTGGTTCAGACAGAACCGGGTATCCGCTGCAAACAGGTACTGGGAGAATCTTCCCCAGTGAAGCTGCAGGTGCCCGCCACGATGGTGGATGTTGAGATTGACCCCGGAGCCCAGCTGACCTATCCGCTGGCCGCCAATCGGGCGATCGCGGCGCTGATGGTCAAAGGGAACGGTACCTGGAGTCAACAGCAGCTTTCGCAAAAGGCCCAGCGAGGGGATCTGGTTAGCGCTCAGAACCCTACCCCAGAGCCCGGGGAGATGGTCTACGTCAGCGACGGCAACGGATCCCGCATCGTTCTGGTGGACGTTCCTCTAGCTGTGAACTATCCGCTGTATCCAGAGTTTTAGGCCGTGATCCCGGCGGGATATATGGCTAAGCGAGTTTGCCCGTGCCCGGACTGGCTGCAAGTCGGCACGGTGGTTGATATCTACTCGGTCAGTCCCTGTCTGTCCGTCGACTTTGCCCATTACATCCCCTACTGGCGACATAACGGCTACTGGTTCTTCAATTCTCCAGAAACGATTCGAACCCTAGCTGAAGACCACTCGATAGATTTGACCGGCACTCAGCTGTTTTACTACGAGGTTTACGAGCGAGAATACGACCCCGTGTCGGCCCGATGGCAGCACTTTACGCCAGAAGTTGCCTTATCCACTGAAGTCGTCATCCCCTTCCAGAAGTCTCTGGAAGGTTACGACCTGGTCTCTTTCTCGGGGGGCAGTTGTGCGGAATGCTCGCCCTTATCCTGTAATCGTCTCGCCGCTGACATTCCCACTAACCAGCACTGTTTGCTGGCTTCTTTGCAGGATGCTCAGAAGATTTTGGAGCAGGGCCAGCTACAGGGGGCAGAACCCGGTCCCTACAGAATCTTCGCTGTTTTTGCGCTGCCGACTGCTGGTGACTGGTTCAAATCTAGTGTCTAGCCGGTGGTGATTGGTGAACGATGGGAAATGCCGGGCTTTCTTCAGGGAACATTCACACCGCCCGGTCCTTTAGCCCTGACCGATGGTGTGAATTTTCAAGAAATTGGTCGAGCCTGCCCTATGGACGGGCACGCCGCCAATCAGCAGGACTTTATCGCCCGGTTTAGCTAGATCACGCTCGATCAGGCAGCTGTCAATTTGTTGAAACATGCCGTCAATGGAGTCAGCTAGGTGTTCCACCAGCACCGGCTTCACCCCCCAGGCTAGGTTTAGCTGGTGGTAAACCCGGTAGTTAGCCGTCACGGCAATCACCGGTACGCTGGGGCGCTCGGCGGCGGCCAGCTTGGCCGAATGGCCCGTTTCCGTAAAGGTGACGATGCAGTGCAGATCCAGCACCTGATCGATGGCGTTCAGGGCCTCACTGACCGCGTGGGGATCATCGATTTTCGGAGGAGGATGGTTAATGTATTCGGTTTCAGGCTCCACATCGGTGGCGATCCGCCCCATCATCTGGACAGCCTCGACCGGATAGTCCCCCACCGCCGATTCCCCTGAGAGCATGACCGCATCGGTGCCGTCCATGATGGCGTTGGCCACGTCGCTGACCTCGGCCCGGGTGGGGCGAGGGTTGCGGATCATGCTGTCGAGCATCTGGGTGGCGGTAATCACCGGAATCCCCTTTTGGTTACACAGGCGGATAATCCGCTTCTGGATCAGGGGAACTTTTTCAGGGCTCATTTCTACCCCCAGGTCGCCCCGGGCCACCATGATGGCGTCGCACTCATCGACGATCGCTTCCAGGTTGGCGATCGCCTGGGGTTTTTCTAACTTGGCCAGCACTGGAATGCTCGCCCCCTGTTCCCGCAGCAGCGCCTTGAGCGCCTGCACGTCCTGGGCTTGGCGCACGAAGCTGAGGGAAATAATATCGACCCCCTGCTGGACCCCAAAGGCCAGATCTTCCCGGTCTTTGGCGGTCATGGAGGGCAGCCGCAGGTTGAGGCTGGGGAAGTTTACCCCCTTGTGGCTTTTGAGTCGTCCCCCGGTGATCACCTCGCAGACTACCTCCTGGCCCTGAATCTCTTTCACCTGGAGCTCTAGCAGGCCGTCGTCCAGGAGTACCTGGGTGCCCGGTTCCGCCTCTTCGGCCACGTAGGGGTAGTCGATGGCGACGGTATCGGGCCGGTGATCAAAGCCTGCCGACGGCACCAGGGTGAGCAGGCTACCCGGAGTCAGTTGTACGCCGTCAGCCGGTAGCTCTCCCACGCGAATTTTTGGTCCCTGGAGGTCTTGCAGCAGGGTCAGGGGCAGCTCTAGCTCGGCGGAGAGCGATCGCAGCCGCTGAATTCGCTGGGCGTGGTCGTCGTAGCTGCCGTGGGAAAAGTTGAGTCGGGCCACGCTCATCCCTGCCCGCAGCATTTGCCGGATAGTTTCGGGAGAATCGCTGGCCGGCCCGATGGTGGCGACAATCTTAGTGCGGTGAGAAAACAGGCTCATGGCTGGCTCCCTAGGGTCGACCCAATCCAGGCTGAAACGTCTTGTCATTGGCTTATTACCCCAGCTAGAGGGAGCAGGGCAGTGTCCTAAGCCACATCGGGCCAGAAAGGTACTCGGTGGGATCTGAGCCAGGGGCAGAACGTAACGGATCTTTATACAATGCGGAAGATATCCACCCCCTTCTGAACCCCATGCAATACCGACGGTTTGGTCGCACTGAACTGCAAATGCCGGTGTTTTCCTGCGGCGGCATGCGCTATCAGCATTCCTGGAAGGATGTGCCCGAGCGGCAGATCCCCCGCAAGAACCAGGAAAACATCCAGGCGATTATCCACCGAGCCCTGGAGGTGGGCATTAACCACATTGAAACCGCCCGGGGCTATGGCACCTCAGAGGTGCAGCTGGGCAAGGTGCTGCCGCAGCTAACACGGGATGAGCTGATCGTGCAAACCAAGGTCTCGCCCCAGGCCAATCCCCAAGCCTTCCGTCAGACCCTGGAACAGTCCCTCAGCAACCTGCGCCTTGACTACATAGATTTGCTGGGTATCCACGGTATCAATACCCTGGAACTGCTGGATCAAACCGTAGGTCCGGGGGGATGTATAGAGGTGGTCCGGGAGTTTCAGCGCCAGGGCCGAGTGCGCCATGTGGGCTTTTCGACCCACGGGCCTACGTCCACCATTGAGGCGGCGATCGCCACCGATCAGTTCGACTATGTCAACCTCCACTGGTACTACATCAACCAGGACAACTGGAGCGCCATTCACCTGGCCCGTCAACACGACATGGGCGTATTTATCATCAGCCCTTCGGACAAGGGTGGGCACCTCTACAACCCGCCCCAAAAACTCGTGGATCTCTGCGATCCCCTCAGTCCGATGGTGTTTAATGATTTGTTTTGCCTCAGCCATCCAGAGGTTCATACCCTCAGCGTGGGGGCCAGCCGCCCGACGGATTTTGACGAGCACCTGAAGACTCTCCCCCTGATTGATCGGGCCAATGAGATCCTGCCGCCGATCCTGCAGCGCTTAGAGCAGGCCGCGATCGCGGCCCTCGGCGAAGACTGGCTGCGCACCTGGCGGGTGGGGCTGCCCGCGCCCGAAGAGACTCCTCAGCAGGTCAACATTCCGGCGATTCTCTGGCTCTATAACCTGCTAGAAGCCTTTGACATGCAGGAATATGCCGAGGCTCGCTACAGCCTGCTCGGCAATGGAGGCCACTGGTTCCCGGGGCAAAAGGCCGATCAGGCCATGCCAGCCGAACTCCGGGACTGTCTGCGGAAAAGCCCCCATGGCGATCGGATTCCGGGACTACTGCAAACCATCCACGATCGCATCGGCGGCAAGACCGTGCAGCGGCTGTCCCAGTCCTGAGAGGCAGCCAGAGGAAACGACCCCAGGGACTTGCCACGGCGGCGGAGTGAATGGCCAGGTGAGGGAAGGCGGTTCGCGATCGTCAGCCAGTGGCGGCTCTTACCTGGCCAGCGACAAAGGGCTAGGAGGGATTGGGAGGGATCTTTTTGACCTTGCGGCCCCGATAGACGATTTCATCGGAGAGCTTCCTGGCTGTCGAGGCCCTTTCCTGGCTCTGCTGCTTAGCTTTCCACTGCTTGCCCCGGTAGGTGCCCTCCAACACAACGGAGGTGTCCGGGGATCCCTCCGGGGATGCTCCTGGCTCTATGTGGGTATAGGGAATGCCCCGATAGACCAGCTCCTCGGCCATGGGCCGGGCCGGGGAATCGGCACCTTTTGAAGAAGTTAAAGAAGGTTGATTTGATTGGGTGGAAGCCCTGGGAGAGCCCTTAACTACTGATAGCTGGGGCATCTCCGACTCAGCCATTTCTGCGTCTGACTGGGCAGAGAGCCGCTGCAGGCCGAAAAAAGCCAGCAGCAACCCTGCCAGGAGCAGCGGCCAGGGGGCTTCGAATAGTCCCACGAGCACCAGGAAAAAAAGCGCTGCCCCCCCAAAGGCCAGGGCCAGAAGCATCAAAAGCACCATAGGGTCATTCTCTGTCAGCTGCTATCAGCAAATCACAGGCAGCAAAAAAGTGCAGGGTCGGCTGTGGGCTGCGAATGCTTAGGTCTTCACGGGTCTACTGCACTGATACCCCATTCTCTGGGGGCAGAAATGTTACCCAATCTACAAACGACGGCATCGAGGAAGCGAGCCCTGCCAACCGCCGTGGTTTCAGGCTAAGGATAGATGGTGAACTATCCCCGATGCCCGACGGCGATCGCCGCTGCTTTCGCCACTATAAAGCCAACTCTTCAAAATCTCAGGCTGCAGTCCATCGATCGTCGGAGGCTGTAGACCGTTGTCGCTATTGACAGGATTGATTATGGCAGCTCAAACTCACCCTTCCAAACGCGCCGTCGGCTATTTCACCAGTCGGCCCCAGGCAGAAGCCGCCCTGGGCCAGCTCAAAGATACTGGATTTGCCATGGATCAGGTATCCATCGTGGCCCAGAAGCAGGCCGGACTCGTTGATATCGATGCCGATAAGAGTCCCAAAGAACAGGCCCAAGGGGGTGCCAGCCTGGGGGCCACCAGTGGCAGCGTCACCGGCGGCGCCATTGGCCTGGCGGGCAGTCTCGGCATCCTGGCAATTCCTGGGATCGGCCCTCTGGCAGAAGCGGGGGTGTTGCTCGCCAGCTCCCTACTGGGGGGAGGCATTGGTGCCGCCAGCGGCGGTCTGATTGGCGCCCTGGTAGGCTGGGGAATCCCTGAGGATCAGGCTGCTTTTTACAACAACCGGCTGTTTGATCACAAGGACTACCTGATCCTGGTTGAAGGCAGTGAAGACGACGTGCAGGCGGCTGAAGAGATCGTTACTCCCTTAGGGGTCCAAGCCTGGAGCCTGTACGGCGCTCCAGCTACTCCCCTGGATACCTACGGCACCGGCACTCTCCGCCCCTATTAATACCCACTGGTCGAGTGGGCATCTTCCCCGGCCTGAATCCAGCCACGGCGAACAGCGTGGTCCCTAGCCTGGGCGGTTGCCTCAAATAGCAGAAACTCGCAGCCCCGCTGCCGGATCTCTCCGGCCGCGATCGCCAGTCTCTGCTGTCGTACGGGATCCTGGGGGGTAACGTTGCGAATGTAGATGGCGGCAATTTGGTCCGGAAAATCCACTAGCAGCTGCTGATAAATCTCAATATCTTTCTGACCGCTGTCGCCAATCAGCAAAAATGGCAGCTGGGGAAATCGCCTCAAAATCGGCTCGATTTTCTCGCGCTTGTGAAGCCGGTGATCGAAGGTGAGCCAGTTCTCCAGGGAAAATTCGATGTGCCGGAGCAAAATCGGGCCCGGCGGCACATCGTTAATGTCCATGAATTTTTCGAACAGGTCGTAGAGGTTAGTGGCACTGCTCGAAACATAGAAAATCGGATTCCCGGCCCGTCCGCTTTCTCCCCCCTGCAGCGCCCGGTAAAACTCAGGAACTCCGGGAAAGGGACTCCGAGTCCGTTCGTTGCCCAGATAGGCAATCCGAATCATCTTGAGAAAATCCGTGGCCGCCGTGTGCATGATCGTGTCATCGATGTCGCTGATCACACCAAACCGAGTTTGATTGGCCTCGCTCACCCGGTTGAGATCTTGGCAGACAACGATCGCCTGGGCCCGAGAAGAATTGATCGCCCCCGGGGTCTCAGGTTCTAGCAGTTCTACCTCGACCCCATGCCAGAGCAAAGACGGCTCCAGGGGCTCTCTCAGGTATAAGTCAGTGCTGTAGAAGCCCTCATGGTCAGTTTGAACCTCTTGCTGGAGACTACCGCAGGTAAACTTCAGCCGGGCCCCCCGAATTTCATTGCTATCGAAACGCCGGTACATGTTCCAAAGGTTTTTCCAAACCGGGGCGTTTTCCTCCCGCAGCTTGATGCCTTGGTCCTGCAGCACTCGCCCTTCCAGGTGGAGCCAGTCAGGAGTGCCGTAACCTCGATAGGTCAGAACATTAATGGGTCCGGAGACAGACCGCTCTGGAAGCACCAGTGGCCTTAGCTGCTTGCCCACTTGATCCAGAATGCTGGCACCTTGCTGCAGCGTCTGCTTCCAACTCACGAAAATCTGTACCCTTACTGACTACTTTAGATTGAACAACAGGGCTGCCCCAGGGACACCCTAGAAAGTTAGATTCCTGACCCGTCATCAGGGATAAACCACCGGTGTTTGGGCCGAATCTCTGACTAGGGATAGGGGTGGATGGTGGGGGCTGACCGGTAAGGTCAGATGAATAGAAATCGACCGTTGGGCGTGGTCGCTGCCGCTGTAGGTTCCCTGTAGGCTAGCAGCACCGGCAGAGCTACCGTCCGGCTCAATCAAAGGGCGACAGAGGTGAAATTTAATCAGTGGCTCAGTCTGATTGTTTTGGCTGTCTGCCTATATATTGTCTGGCAGATTCGTCAGGTGCTGCTGTTGGCGCTAACGGCCGTGGTGTTCGCCACAGTGCTCAATCGGGCCGTGGGATTTCTTGAGCGGCGCTGGCGATCGCCGGGAGATCGCCGCAAATATCACCAGGTAGCAGTAGTCGTGGTGACCCTGGGGGTGCTGCTGGGCCTGCTGATTTTTGGTGGCCTGATTGTGCCACCGTTTGTCAATCAGCTCCAGGAGCTGAATCGGATTACCCCCCAGGTGGTTGAGCGGCTGCGGAACTGGATAGATAGCCTCAGGGCTATGCTGCCAGCCTCGATGCTGCAGGGGTTTCAAGGACTCGAAAGCCTGATGCAGCAGCTGCAATCCCTGCAGGTGGGAATGCTGTTTGGGCGGTTCTTCGCGCTGTTTTCGAACACCCTCACCCTCACCCTGAATCTGCTGCTGGTGGTTGCGGTCACGGTGATGCTGCTGGCATCCCCTAGATCCTATCGACAACTATTTATGCGGGCCTTTCCCGCCTCGGCTCGATCGCGGGTGGCCACCGTCTTAGATGGTTGCGAAAACTCGATTACCGGCTGGTTCACTGGCATTCTCTTTAACATGACCGTGATTGGGCTGATGAGCATGGTCGGGCTGTGGATCCTAGGAGTGCCCCTGGCCTTTGCTAACGGCCTGCTGGCCGGCTTGCTGGCCTTTATTCCTAATCTGGGCCCGGTCATTAGCGTCATTCCCCCCGCCGCGATCGCCCTGCTCGACACCCCCTGGAAAGCCATCGCGGTGATTGGGCTGTACATCGTCATTCAGCAGGTGGAAAGCAACTTTCTCACCCCCATGGTGATGCGGAAACAGGTATCGCTGCTGCCAGCGGTGACGCTGCTCTCCCAGGTCACCTTTGCTATCTTTTTCGGATTCTTAGGCCTGTTTTTAGCCCTGCCCCTGACGTTGATTATTCAAAACTGGCTAGAAGAATTTTGGGTGAAGGGCTATCTCGACCAGAGCTAGAACGACCCCGAGTTCAGCCCCAGTTTTAGGGAACAACCGTTTGTAGCAGCTGGCTTATCTTTTGATTCGTCTGATTCAGGCTGAAATGCTTGCAGGCATAGGCCCGACCCCGTTCAGCGACAGCACGGGTTTGATCCGGCTGATCGCAGGCCATCGTGAGCAGTTCAGCCAGCTGGCGAGCATCTGCCGGCGGAGTGAGCCAGCCAGTCTGCCCGTGGCTGATC
>PYEQ01000563.1 GCA_003017785.1 filamentous cyanobacterium CCP5
CAAGCTGAGACAAGTCTGCTGCCCCCACCTTGTCCGTATTTCTACAGGGCCAGGGTTGGAGCTTACGATGGCTTTATTCAACGACCTAGTCGGCTTATTCGGCCCCTGACTGGGCCGCCAGTCCCGGATCAAGCACCAGATTGTCCCGGTGCACCACTGTTTCGCCCCGGGCATAGCCCAGAATGTTGACAATTTCCTCGGACCGCTGACCCCGGATCTGACCCAGTTCCTGATGGCCATAGTTGACAATGCCGCGGGCCACTTCTCGGCCGCCGCGATCGCAGATTTGCACCGCATCCTGGGCCTGAAATTCGCCCTCATGTTCGGCAATGCCCGCCGCTAGCAGAGACTTGCCCCCCCGGCAGATGGCATCGATGGCTCCGTCATCAAGGTACAGCCGACCGGCAGGCACCAGGCTGTGGGCAATCCAGCGCTTGCGGGCATTGGAGGGGCGAGGATGGGGAACAAACTGGGTGCCCAGGGTCTCCCCGGCCAGAATCTTGGGAATGTTGGTGGGTTTGCGCCCTTCCGTAATCACGGTGCGTACCCCAGCGGTGGTGGCGATCCGAGCGGCCTGGAGCTTGGTCACCATGCCGCCGGTGCCCCACTGGGAACCGCGATCGCCCACGGCAATATTTAGTTCCGCGAGGTCATCGAGCCGGTCAATTTGGTGGATTGGCTGAGCGTCGGGATGGTACCTCGGGTCGGCGGAATACAGACGGTCTACATCGGTGAGCAGAAACAGCCAGTCAGCACCGATCAGGCTAGCTACCAGGGCCGACAGAGTATCGTTGTCCCCAAATTTCAGCTCTTCCGTGGCAACGGTGTCATTTTCATTCACCACAGGAATCACCCCTAGCCGCAGCAGCTGTCGAAAGGTGCGATAGCTGTTGACGTAGCGGGAGCGCTGCACCAAATCGCTACGGGTCAGCAGCACCTGGGCAATGGGCTGATTTAGGGAGGTAAACAGGTCATCATAGACCCGAATCAGCCGACCCTGGCCCACCGCCGCCACCGCCTGCTTCATGGCGATTTGCTTGGGCCGCTCCGTCAGGTTGAGCCGCCGACAGCCGACGCCGACGGCCCCCGAGGACACCAGCACCACCCGATGCCCCTGACGCTGCAGTTCACAGAGGGTTTCTACAAGGCCAGCAATGGTAGATAGGGCCAGCCCTTCGCTATCGGGGCGGGTCAGACTGGAGGTGCCAATTTTAACAACGACGGTAAAAACCACGGCAGTGCTGAAATAAAGGGAGAAACGGCCTGAAGATTGGATCGCTATGCTATCGACTTTGACCCAGCTGTGGCCCGAGGGCCAAATTCTGGCAGTTTCAGAAAAATTCCCAAAAACATCGGGTGCCTGCCCTAGGACAAACACCCAATATCGATTTATTCAAGCATAGAGCCTTTATACGGCTGGCTCCATTTGTATTTGATCATTATTTTGGAGCTGATTTAGGCGATCGCCTCGACCCATAATTTTTTCTTTATGTTTCGACGAATGTATTTTTACCTAGGAAGATGTGCGATCGCGTACTCATATTAAGCAGTGTTAACAGGGCTACTGCTTTAAAGTGTTGCCCATCAGGGTAGACAGCCATACCTCAACGGTGCGCATCGGACTGGTTCGCAGGGCCTGATCCGGCGGCACCATAGGCTCTACCAGAATGGTAAACAGTCCTAGGCGATTGCCCGCCAGGATGTCGGTAAACAGGCGATCGCCGACGATCGCCACCTGATGGACGGGTAAATCCATGGCCCGCACCACCTGGCGAATTTTTCGCCGGGAGGGTTTGCCCGCCCCGGCTACGTAGGGCAAATCTAGGCGCTCGGCAATCCGTCGAATTCTTGGGGCATTGAGGTTATTGCTGACTAGCCAGAGCTGAGTGTAGGAGCGCATGATGGCCGCCCAGCGAACCACCTCCGGATCAATCTCTGCCTGACGAATTGGCACCAGGGTCTCGTCCACGTCTAGCACCAGGCCCCGCAGCTGATGCTGCCGGATGAGATCCAGTGTCAATCCAAAAATGACGTCCCCCAGTACTAAATCTGGCTGCAAGAGCTGATGACACCGCATGTCAGCGTGACTTCCTTAGTGGCGGATTGGCCCCGAACCCGGTCTGCATTTAGAGCATACCCACCTAGTTGGACGGTGCCGCAGGGGATGCCTCAGACTGGGCCTCAAGATTGGCCCGAATTCTGGCCTGAGCGGCTTCATGCTCAGCCAGAGTGCGGCTGAAGATGTGAGTACCGTCATAGCGAGCCACAAAGAACAGGTAGTCGGTTTCCTCGGGGGTGAGGGTGGCTTCTAAACTCGCCAGCCCGGGGCTCGCGATCGGAGTCGGCGGTAGCCCTGGATTCAGGTAAGTGTTGTATGGGGAAGGGGTTTCCACCTGGGCGTAGGTGAGGGGATTCTCCGGGGTTTGGGTCACCCCAAGGCCATACTCCACCGTGGGATCAGCACCCAGGGGAATATCCTGCCGCAGCCGCTGGGTGAAGACTCCAGCAATCAGGGCCCGCTCATCGGCCACCACCGACTCTTTCTCAACGATACTGGCTAGGGTGACCCAGTCCAGCAGGGACAGGTCCGGGTTGCTAGCCTCTTGGTAGACCGGTAGAGCCACCTGCTCAAATCGCTGCAGCATAATTTCCACCACGAATTCAGGGGAAATGGTCTCGGCTGAGATCTGATAGGTATCCGGGTAGAGAAACCCTTCCAGATGGGGCAGCCCCTCGGGCAGCCAAGGAGCGACGTCTTGGGGAATCGCTGCTGTGGCCGCTAAGAAGCGATCGGCAGCAAAATACCCCTCCTGCTCAAAGTAGTCCGCCATCTGCTGGCGGTTCCAGCCCTCCGGGATGGTAAAACTTTCCTGCACCACCTGTCCTTCCCAGATGGTCCGGGCGATCGCCCCTAAGGGCTCCGTCGGAGAAAGCACATAGGTACCCGCCTGGAAGCCACCACTGGTCGTAGTGAGGCCCTGCCAGCGACTCCAAAGCCGCCAGGCCAGGGCCGAACGAATCACTCCAGCAGCTTCTAAATCCTGACCGATTTGCTGGCCGGGGGTGCCGGTGGGAATTTGAATTTGCACTCCCGATTCGGAGGACGAGACCTCCGGGGCAGCCGGACCGCTGGCCCAGCTCCACCAGGCCCAGCCCTGCCAGGTGGCCACGACCACGGAGCCTGGCAGCACCAGCAGCCAAAATATCCATTTTCCCCAGCGGCGATTAGTCATAGACGGAGTTTAAGGACGCTATCGGCAATACCCCAGCGGCGTCTATCCTACTGGTATTTTGCTATTCCAGCACGTCAAACAGCTTTTCTTCTAAGCCTGAGCGCAGCTGCTGAAACTCTTCCGGCGTCACCAGTTCTAAATTGCCTTCGGGGGTGCGGCGGGCAAAAATCAGCAGCGGATTCAGCGGCGTACAC
>PYEQ01000564.1 GCA_003017785.1 filamentous cyanobacterium CCP5
GATTTATAAGGTGCTGCCCGATGTCAAAATCGCCTGGCAGGATGTCTGGTTTGGGGCCGCCGTGACCGCCCTGCTCTTTTCCTTTGGCAAGCTGCTGATTGGGCTTTACCTGGGCCAGAGCAGTTTTGCTTCATCCTACGGAGCAGCAGGATCAGTAATTATCGTGCTGTTTTGGGTGTTTTATTCCACCCAAATTCTGTTTCTGGGAGCTGAGATCACCCAGGTATTTTCCCGGCGATTCGGCTCCCGGATTCGCCCCGATCGCCACGCCATTCGCCAGCCATAGACCGCCAGAAAAGGCGCAATTCCTATCGAAAGGTATAGCCCGCTGGTGCGATGTGGTTTTCTCAAATCTCCGTTTGGATCTAGGCAGAGTTATAGATATTCAGCCAACAGAGTAAAAGGCTACGGCCCTCTGTTTCGGCAAGGTTTCTACGGCTTGGGTAGAGACACCAGGTTCAGATTGTGGCCCATAGGTTCCGTGGGGCCAGACTGGCATCTAGGACTGATGTAGAGTCCCAAGCCCTCTCCATATCAACTTTATCCGCTTTTTCAACCGATAGCATTTCGAGGACACACCATGTTTGAACCAATACCTGGGCTATTGTATGGCCCGCATCTATTAGCCCAGCTGGGCAATCCAGGGGTGACAACCCCCGAAGAGGCGGCGCTGATTTTTTCAGGGCCCCAGTTTTTCATTGCCCTGCTATCAGGACTGGTGCTGGCCTTCGGATTTCAGCTGTTGCTCACCAATTTGTCCCTGGCCGCCGGCATTTCTATGGTGGGGCGCGGATCTGGCTCCAGCTCTAGCGGCTCTGGCTTCAGCGGTGGCAAAATCGGCGTCGCCTTTGGTCTTTGGACCCTGATTACCGTTAGCCTGGCCCTGTTCTTCGCCTGTCTGCTGGCAGTCAAGCTGAGCCTCTACAACAGTGCCCTGCTGGGTGCTATCACCGGCCTGGTAATTTGGGGCACCTATTTTTGCCTGATGGTGTGGGTCAGCTCCACCACGGTCGGCTCCCTGATTGGCTCCGTGGTGCGCAAGGCCACTGCTGGTTTTCAGGCATTAGTGGGTACTGCCACCGCCGCGATCGGCGCCAAATCTGCCAGCAACAATATTGTCGAAACTGCTGAAGCCACCGCCGCCGCCGTGCGCAAGGAGCTTGCCAAGGGCTGGGACGGCGAAGATCTGAAGGACACCCTGCAGGACTATCTGCTCCAGCTGCGCTCTCCCGAAATTGATACCGCTGAGATCGAAGCGGAATTTGAGCGACTGATTCGCCAGTCGGACCTGACTTCCCTGGCCGATCGCGATGCCCTCAGCGACTTGAATCGGGGTGTATTCGTGAAGCTGCTCAGCGATCGCACCGATCTTTCTCGCCAGGAAGTTCAGCGGGTGGCCGACCGGCTCTATCGTAGCTGGCAGCGGGCCCTGAGCAACTCCCCCAGCTATGACCCGGTGGCGGATTTGAGCGACTACCTGCGCTCAGCCCGTCCCGAAGAACTGATCACCGAACGCCTCGGCCAGCGCCTTGATGCCTTCCTGGAGGAGTATCGACAGCGGGGTCAGAACAACTCCAGCGGACTGCTGGCCCGCTCTCTCCCCATGCTGTTCTCGGTGGTGATGGGCCGCAGCGACCTCAATGATGTAGATGTGGAAGCCATCGGCCAGCAGCTACAAAAGGTGCGCCAGCGGGTAGGCGGCTACCTGGGTAAAAGCGATCGCTTCAGCCTGGTCAAGGCCGATGTGGAAAACTACCTGATGCACACCTATCCCTGGCAGCTGCAGCCTGCTCGTCTGCGGGACGAATTTCGCCAGGTGATTCATGACGCCCGGGCCGATGCCGGCATTCTGCGTCGGGAAATAATGGGGCTGAACCGCACCTACTTCGCGGATTTGCTCAGCTCCCGCGGCATCATGACCCCTGAAGAGGTGACCGAAACCTCCCTGCAGCTAGAATCCGTGCGTCAGGAAGTCTTGAGGGAAGTCACCGATATTTACCGGCTCGAAGCCGCCAAAGATTTGGAGCACCGAGTCTACCGCTTCCTGCAGCAGACCCCCCGAGAAGAACTGCTCTCCGACCAGGGAGCTGAAATCTTCTCTCAAGTGCTGCGGGATCCCGACGCTAGCGCCGAAGACCTCGAAGACCGCTTTACCCAGTTTGGCTACGAGCGGTTCTACCAGATCCTCCAGTCCCGCACCGATTTGGATGAATCCGAGCGCCAGTCGCTCGCCAGCCGGTTAGAGCGAGTCATGGAGCGGGTGCTCGGGGATGCCCGTGGACTTCAAGCATCGGCCCAGGCCCGGATTCAAAGCCAGTGGCAGGCCCTGCAGGATCACCTGCGCAGCACCGGTCGAGAAGAACTCAACCCCGATCGCCTGAAGGCCGACCTGCGGGTGCTATTGGAAGAACCCGACGCCGGGGTGCAGCGACTGCGCCAGCGCCTGGCTGAGTTTGACCGGGAGACCCTGGTGCAGCTGCTCGGCCAGCGTCAGGACATTTCTCAAGGGGAAGTCGAGCGGATTTTGAATCAGGTGGAATCGAGCTGGCATCAGGCGGTGAATGCTCCCGCCGCCCTGACCGCAGAGGCTAAACAGCGCTACGATCAGGCCACCGGAGCGATCGCCGACTATCTGCGCCGCACCGGCAAGCCCGAACTCAGTCCGGAAGGCATCAGGCGGGATCTAGAGCTGCTGATCAGCAACCCCAAAATTGGGGCCACCGCCATGCGCCATCGCCTTTCTGAAGTGGATCGCGACACCCTGGTGCAGCTGCTCAGCCAGCGGGACGACCTCACCGAGGCGGAAGTCAATCAAATCATCGACGATGTGCTCGATGGCATTCGCTCCGTACTGCGATCGCCCCAGCGCCTAGCCCGCCGGGTGCAGGATCAGGTACAAACCTTCGAAGCGGCCCTGGAAGACTACCTGCGCAGCACCGACAAGTCGGAACTCAACCCCGAGGGCATCAAACGAGATCTAAAGCTCCTGCTGAACGATCCCCGCCTGGGCGGGCGACGCCTGCGCGATCGCCTCTCCGCCATGGATCGAGACACCGCCGTGGCCCTGCTGGCCCAGCGAGAAGACATGAGCCGGGAAGAGGCCGAAGCCGCTGTCAACCGCGTGTTTGAAGTCCGCGACGAAATTCTGGAGCAAATTCGCAACGTCCAGGATCAGGTGAAGCAGGTGATCAAGAGCATCCTGGCCCGCATCCGCGACTATCTGAATTCTCTAGGACGGCCAGAACTCAACTACTACGGCATCAAGCGAGATCTGAAGCAGCTGTTTGACGATCCCCAGGCCGGTGCTGAGGCCCTGCAAAAGCGCCTAGGCCAAGTAGATCGCGGCACCCTCGTGGCCCTGATGAGCTCCCACGATGCCGTGTCTGAAGAGGACGCCAACAAGGTGATGGATCAGGGGGAAGCCGC
>PYEQ01000565.1 GCA_003017785.1 filamentous cyanobacterium CCP5
ACTTAATTTTGAGCGATCGCCGCAGTTGTTTGCTGTTCACAGATGCCTCGGGCGGGGTTCGCCAACCTCATGTCCAGAGATTGATTAAACCAGAAAACCGCTACCTTACAGGCCTGTCAACAGGTTTACATATCCGGTGAATCAGGCAAAAGCGGTTGCTCGTCGTTGGCCTCAATGGTTTGAGTATGGTCGGGGTTATCCAGCACCATCTCAGGGTCAAAGTTAAGTCCTAGCACTTCTACCAGCGCATCCTCATCAGGGTTGAGCTTGTAGAAAGGCACCATCAGGTTCGACAGCTTGGGCTCCAGGGCATTCACCACTCCCAGCACCAAAAAGGAGGAAGGACGGCGACCGCCATCGGGGGTTCGCACCGAGGTCTGCTGCATCTGCAGCGTCAACCAGGCTCGGTTAGATTGCACGTAGTCTAACCACTTTTGGCGAATGACCTGGGTAAAGTTCTCAAAAAAGGCCATAATCCTGACTCTTTGCTAAATCGCCTATAGGTAGCGGCTGGGTAGCCGCGTACCGATGATAATGCAGCCCTTCAGGATTAGAACTTGATCGAGCGGGATTTTTGCAGCAAGGGGTTAAGTCGGGTGGGCAATGCCCACCATTCGCCTAAACCATCATCAGGTCTAGCTCCTCCTTCTCTTGCTTGGGTGCACCCTCAGGCGGGTTGAGGTAGAAGTCAGACAGCAGGCTAAACAGCTCGCGATCGGCGGCATCTTCGGGCACTACGCCCTCGGGCCGGGCGAGAATCTGGTCGGCAATGTTCAGGTAGTACTGGCACACCGGCTCTAACGCGGGGTCGGTCTCAGCCATTTCAAACACCGTCTTGCCCTTCACCCGCGAGATGCGAATGTCTTCGATCAGGGGCAAAATCTCTAGCACGGGCATGGGCACATGCTCGATGTACTTGTCGATCAGGTCGCGCTTGGAGGTGCGGTTGCCAATTAGTCCAGCCAGGCGCAGGGGGTGGGTTCTGGCTTTTTCCCGTACCGAGGCGGCAATGCGGTTGGCGGCGAACAGCGCATCGAACCCGTTGTCCGTGACGATCATGCAGTAGTCGGAGTAGTTGAGGGGGGCGGCAAAGCCACCGCAGACCACGTCGCCCAGTACGTCGAACAGGATCACATCGTACTCGTCGAAGGCGTTGAGTTCTTTCAGCAGCTTGACGGTTTCACCGACGACATAGCCGCCGCAGCCAGCGCCCGCCGGAGGCCCACCCGCTTCCACGCAGTGGACGCCGCCGTAGCCCTTGTAGATCACGTCCTCAGGCCAGATATCTTCGTAGTGGAAGTCTTTTTCCTGGAGGGTGTCGATGATGGTGGGAATCAGAAAGCCGGTGAGGGTAAAGGTGCTGTCGTGCTTGGGGTCGCACCCAATCTGAAGCACCTTGCGGCCCCGCTTGGCTAAGGCAACGGAGATATTACAGCTGGTGGTAGATTTTCCAATCCCACCTTTGCCGTAGACAGAAAGTTTCACGAGCAAAATCTCCTTGTAAAAGCTTGCGGCGAACGGTTGATATACCGAGTCCAGCCCGAAGACTGTAGTTTTTGAGGTAAAACTGCACTTCTGGGCTCGGACAAGGTCTAGGTTCTGCGATATCGCAGTTGAGGTGTTTCGGCTGATTTGCATCTTGTCAGAGCCAACCGCGTTTGAGAAGGGGGCTCAAGAATACTTAGGGCAGTATTTGGAATCCAGGCCGATTTAAACAATGACTGGATCTGCAGAACGACTCAGAAGCAGGTGCAGAAGCTTAAATCAGGAAATATAGGTTTTTGATTACTGAGATTTAGTAAATGAGAACAAAAGGCAAAAACAAAGTCTTTAATTTTTCTATTGCTGGGGATAAATTGGCAAACCTGTGAAATGTCCTGCCAGGGTGGCCAGATGGTTCTATCTCCCAAGGTTGCAAGGCTGGGAAAAGGCGGATAGACGGCTGGGCTAGGGCTGGAGTGAGCTTGTGTCAGTCGGTGTGGTTTTCGGGTAGAAGCTCCTGGCAGGTTCTGAAGCTTGCGGCTTTGATGGCCTGATGGAGACGATCGCTGGGGTAAACGGGCGATCGCCTCGCCAAATCCCTACCCAAACTCCCCCGGTCAAAACTTTTTTATAAACAACCGTAACGTTTTCCCATTTCTGTTTCGTCTCGTAACATTTGGGGCGATCTGAGGGGCAGTTGGGTGGGATCTCCGCTGGCTTTCCTTTTTGCCAGGAAGATTTTTAGATTCAATGAGATCAGTATTTGTTCAGGGCACGGCGGTGCCGGTGCCCCTACGGCTGGCTAAATACGGGTCATTATGGATTCTCGTACCCGGTAGGCATTAGGCGCGAGTTTGCTAAAGTTCAGGATGAAAATCACCTAGCCTTTCCATGACTGCCCGCGACTCTGATCTGCTGCTTGAGCCTGGCACTCTCGAAAAAAAAGTCATTGCTCAAACTCACCACGGCCTTAACTGCGGAGCCCTGCAGCCGATCGCAACCGAGTTCGACTTTATCGAAGATCAGGGGATGCGGTTTCTAGTCAGAATCCTGGCTAACCTTGAGCGCAAGCAAAAAGCCACCAAAGCTCAGAAACAAAAAGACCCCGACTTCAATCCGTTTCTGCCCTACGAAGCAGACCTGTTCGTCACCGACATCTCCCGCACTCACCTCTGCCTGCTGAACAAATACAACGTGGTCGAGAACCACATCTTGATTGTCACCCGAGAGTTTGAGGAGCAGGATAGCTGGCTCAACTATGCAGACTTGGAAGCGCTGTGGGCCTGCATGGCGGAAATCGACGGCCTGGGTTTTTACAACGGCGGCACCCGTGCCGGAGCCAGCCAGCGCCACAAGCACCTTCAGCTCACCCCCCTACCGATGGCTCCCGATCGCAGTGCCCTGCCTCTAGAGGCGTTTCTCAGCGATCTCCCGCCTGGCGCGGTGAGTAATACGACGGGGCTGCCCTTTCACCACGCCGCGATCGCCCTCCCCCCCAGGTTTGAAACCACCGCCGCCGACTGGCTAACCCATGCCTACAAGCAGCTAATGGGGGCCATTGCCATCGACCTGATGCAGCCTCAGCCCAACCAGCCTTACAACTTGCTGCTTACCCGTCGCTGGATGCTGGCCATTCCCCGCAGTCAGGAAAGCAGCCAGGGGATTTCGGTGAACTCCTTAGGCTTTGCCGGGTCGCTGCTGGTGAAAAACGCCGCTCAGCGCCAGGAACTTCAGCAGCTTGGCCCGATGAACCTGCTGCAAGCTGTTGCCTATCCGGCGATTTAGCGCAGACCTGTGCCGTAGGCAATCACCTCCACTGCAATCAGCTGGCCGGTTTTACCCCCCAGTTCAGCGGTTTCGATGCGCACATTGACAATTTGGGTGGCTCCCCAGCGGCGAGCGTCGGCCTTCATCCGCAGGATAGCTTCTCGGCGGGCCC
>PYEQ01000566.1 GCA_003017785.1 filamentous cyanobacterium CCP5
AGATGTGTATAAGAGACAGGCCTGAGGTGAATCGGGAACCCATCGGCGAGAAAGTCTCTGTAGTGGGTCGGCTCTACGTCACCATTGACAAAGAAAAGGCCGCTGCGGTGTATCCAGGGCAGGCAATTCGCCTTGGCGGCAACCTGTATGCCCCTGGCGAACCAAAGAACCCCAATGGTTTCGACTTTGCTGCTTATCTGAAAAGTCGCGGCGCCTTTGCTGGGTTCAGCGCCGACTGGCTGAAAGCCGAAGACGAAGCTGCCAAGCCCGGCTGGGGCCTTTGGCAGATACGTCAGAGAATAGCCGAAGCCCACGAGCAAGGCATGGGACCAACCGCTGGACCACTAGTGAGTGCGATGGCCCTCGGGCGACAGGCGGTCAATTTGCCCTACGACCTCCAAGACACTTTCATCGCGGCGGGACTGGCCCATACTCTGGCAGCTTCTGGGTTTCATGTGTCGCTAGTTTTGGGAGTGGTGTTGGGTTTGCTGAAGTCGCGATCGCCCTGGGTCAAAGTAGTTGTGGGGACGATCGCCTTGACGGTCTATGTGGGGCTCACTGGAGCCCAGCCCAGCGTCATGCGGGCAGCCTTTATGGGCGGTGGAGCACTGATTGGTTTGGCTTCAGAGCGTCAGGTCAAGCCCCTGGGCTGCCTACTGGTAGCCGTGACCCTGCTGCTAGCAATCAACCCCCACTGGATTGACAGCATCGGCTTTCGCCTCAGCGTGATGGCTACCTTGGGGCTGATGGTGTCGGTGCAGCCTATCACCCGCTGGCTCGATTTTCTACCCCCCACCCTAGCCACGATGCTAGCGGTGCCCGTGGCAGCCTACTTCTGGGTGCTGCCCATGCAGCTCTACTACTTCAACGGCTTCTCCACCTACAGTATTTTGATCAACATGGTGGCAACCCCTCTAGTGACGGTGATTAGTCTGGGGGGGATAGCGACGGGGCTAGTGGCGGCGATCGCGCCCTGGCTGGGGGCCATGCTGGCCTGGCCAATTCAGTTGCCGGCCCGGGTTTTGATCGCCCTAGTGCAGTGGCAGGTGGACTTGCCGGGCAGCACTTTAGCCACCGGACAAATTTCCCTGGGGCAGATGCTAGGACTGTACGGCCTATTTCTGCTGGGCTGGCTCCAGCCCTGGGGACGGCGGCGACGTTGGCTTTTGGCGGGCGTGGCAATCGTTCTGGCGATGCTGCCCCTGTGGATCGCCGGAGTCGGTTCCCAGGCGACGGTGCTGGCAGCGGGCAATGAGCCGGTGCTGGTAGTGCGCGACCAGCGACAAACTCTGCTAGTCAACAGTGGCGAGGCCAAGACCGCCTTCTACACCGTGAACCCGTTCTTGCAGCAGGCGGGGGTAAACAGGCTGGCCTGGGCGGTGGCCTTGCCAAACAGTGCCCCAGAATCCTGGCAGACGGTCACCGATCAAACCCCGATACAGCTAATGGTCGGCAGCAATACCCTGATTGAAACTGGTGTGCGCAGCTTTGAAGCGCTACTGCCGAAGCAAAATCAACAGCTCGGCCCAATTGGTTTGGAGAACCTGGGGGCGGAAAACCCCATTCTACGTTTCACCCTGGCGACGAATTCAACCTGGCTAATGCTGCCAGCCCTGACCCTGGAACTGCAACGTCATCTGGCGAAAGTCGTTGTCCCCCTGGCGAGCGAGGTGCTCTGGTGGAATGGGGAGCCATTGGCGGAAGAACTGATGGCAGCGGTGGGGCCAAAGGTGGCGATCGCCTCCGCCTACGACATTGACCCCGACACCGAAGCTCAGATGGTCGCCCAAGGCATCCAGGTTTTTTGCACTGAACGGGATGGGGCCATTCTCTGGAATCCAAAACAAGGTTTTCGCGCCTATCTCCACAGCCGCCACAACCTGCAGGGAGAGATAGACTAAGACTAAAAAATTGATATCCAGGATCAAACTACACCCACGATCGCAACCACATTCGTTGCCAAAAGCCATCACTATCCAACGGCAAGCCTATAAAAATCGGTAGCCAAAACAGAAAGGCTACGGCAATCAAGGCAAACAGTAAATACACCGGAAACCGCTGCCCCGTCACATACCAGCGGGAGAGCAGCCAGGCCAGCGCCATTTGAGCAAACACCAGCGACCCCAAATAGAGATATAGAAAGGTACAGCGCTGAATCGCTACCCAGGGCAACCAGTTGGCGGCGAAGTTGACTAGCAGGTAAATCGCTACCGGGTCGAGGGCACTGACGTTTTTGCTGACGCGGGATCGCAGGCTGGAAACCCCCTTCCCTACTAAAGCCACGATCGCCGCCGTTCCCAGCCACCAGCTAAGCGGGTTGCCCATGCCGTGGATGTCGGTAATCACCGTTGTCCCCACTGGCGTAGTCATTTGCTCATAGAAATAGGCCAGAGGCCGCAGCATCAACGGCCAACTGTACCAGGCTGAGCAATAGGGATGGGCCTCAGACTGCTGGGCGATCCGCTCATGCACCTGCCAGAGCTGCTGGTGAATGGCAATCAGTCCCCCCGGATTTGCCAGCAGGTGCGGAATCCATAGCAATAGATAGGTCAGTCCGGGCACCAACAGCGCATAAACGAGAAATTCCCAAGTCTTAAGCCGCGCCACTGGAATTTGCCTTAGCGTCGGCAGCCAGCGGCCCAGCCCCCACACTAGCCAGAGGCCCAGCAGAAACCCCGCCCCGTTCCACTTGACACTGACGGCGGCTCCCAGGGCCATTCCCCCCACCAGTCGCCAGGGACCGGAACGCATCAATCCCAGCTGGCCTAGCACTCCCAGCATCACCCAGTAGATATTGATCAGCGCCAGCCGGGACTCGACCAGGGTGAATCCTTCCAAAATCATCAGTCCAGCCGCCGCCAGGGCAAACCCCCGTCGCTGCTGGTCGAGCTTTTGAGATCCGGCAGGCATTAGCTGATAGGCTAGGAGCCCCACCAGTCCCGGCAAAGTGGCTCCCACCAGCCCATTCAGCCAGCGGTAGCTAATGGGGCTGACTAAGACCCCGACCCCGTCGTTCTGAGCCCAGCCCAGCCAGTCGGCCCAGGGCTGGCCGAGGGCGATCGCGATGGCAATCAGATACTTGCCCAGGGGCGGATGGGCATCAAAGACGGGTTGCCCTCGCAGGTAGTCCACCGCAAACTGGACATAGTAAACCTCATCGAACACCAGCTCGTTGATCGCTCCCAATCGCCACCACCGCAGCAGCAGCGCCAGTCCGCACAGCCCCCATAGAGCCTGCCCCAGACCGCCCATGGCTAAGATCTGCCGTCCTCGACTCAAGCTACGCCCACTCCCCCTATGCCAGACCTGAAACAGTACGCCCCTGCCACCGATCGCAACCGCGACCCTATTTTAGAAGTGCTCCA
>PYEQ01000567.1 GCA_003017785.1 filamentous cyanobacterium CCP5
CCGGTAGACGGTGCCAGTGCCGTGGAGGGCCCCATCGAGCCCAGAGGCAAAGCCGATGCCCACCGCCAGCAGCACCACCCAGAGGCCAATAATCCAGTACCGCCAGCGATGGGTAAGGCGGCCAACCTGGGTGAACAGGGTGCGCTCAGGGGCAGAAAAAGTCATGGCAACAAACTTAGGAGAACCGGCAGCTATTCCGATGAGCTTCGCGAGGGGCGATCGCTCTATCGGTTAAGCAGAACTGTTGCCCATACGAACAGCCCGCCCATTTAGATGTAGCGGCCCTGCCTGAATTGCGCCTGGGTCTGGGGTTAGAGCTTTGCGATCGTTTAGGGAACTAAGCCTTGCTGGCTTTCTCCCTTCGGGAGACACTAAAGCGTTTCATGTCGCTTGCGAAACGACTCCGCTCAGCCAGCGATTAGTCCCGGCTCCTTGGGTAGAGGTCTGGCTTTCTCCCTTCGGGAGACGCAGTGCGAACGGCTCAGCTCAGCCAGCGGTATCGGCATTGTCTAATCGCAGATAGCAACCGCCCTGTCTACAGGCTCTTCAAAAGGAACCCTTTCGAGGTGTACTGAAAAGCTGCCAAATCACCGATTAGCAACTGCCTCGGACAAGCGGAATTGTCACCGAGCAGGATAAACAATCGTGCTCTCCCTACCGATGCGAAGCGCTAAACCACCATTGACAGATCAACCCTTCCGCGAGGTCCAGGGCGGCGGAACGCCCTGGTCGTAGGAGTCCGAGGGGAGCGAATTCCCCCCGGGCGGTAAATCTGGCTTTTGAACCCAATTGTGGTCTTACCAACGACTCCAGCAAAACAGCTCTGCCGGTGGCTGGGGAAGGGCGCACGGCGTGCGCCCCTTCGGGTGGTTTATAGGGTATCAGCCCGCATTCGCTTGGTGTGGACGACAATATACTCACCCGTGCGCCCGGTAGCCTGGGGGCGGCTCCAGGCCTGAGCATCGGCGATGCCAGCGGTGGCCATGCGGCCAATCATGGCCTGTAGAGCCGGGACGTCCCCCAGCATGAAAATGCGGAGGATGCTCTGGTCGGGGGGCGGCAGCGAGATCGATCGCTGGGGCTCTGGACGGGCTTCTGGAGCTGGCTCGGGCACAGGGAAACTGGCCGAGCCGCTGTCGGTGTAAAACATGGTGTTGATCCTTTTTTCTGGGAGGAAAACAGGGGAACCTCACCAGCGCGTCCCTGCATGGAGTGATAGACAGAGACGCAGGATCTTAAAATCGACCCTAGGCGCTTCCGACTACCTGGATTAGTGCGGGACGTCTAGGAACCTGGGGGAGCTGCAATCTCCCTCAGGTTCCGCCTAGAGCGATCCCCTGTAGCGCAGTAATGTACTGCACGGAAGCCGGAAATTCAACCGTATAGGGCGATCGCTTGGGCTTTTGTACTGGCTGAGTAGTCAGAAAGCTCGAAACGCCGGGTCTGTGGACTAGTGGACTAGTCGAAAAGCTCGGAACACCGAGCAAAAAGATTGAAACGCCGAGCAAAAAGCTCGGAACACCGAGCAAATAGCTCGAAACGCCGAGTCTGTGTACTAGTGGAGTAGTAAAAAAGCTCGGAACGCCGAGCAAATAGATTGGAACGCCGAGTCTATGTACTAGTGGACTAGTCAAAAAGCTCGGAACGCCGAGCAAATAGATTGGAACGTCGAGTCTGTGTACTAGTGGACTAGTAAAAAAGCTCGGAACGCCAAGCTTTTGTATTGGCCGAGTAGTACAAAAGCCTGGCCGTTAAGCTCAGAGGTTCGGGCCAAGGGTAGGTTGCACTCGCGGCCTTTATTATGTTTGGCTAGCACCCCAGATCTGTGCGATCGGGCCGCAGTGCACCGCTCACGATATGGGGGCAGGTTGAGGGCGATCGCTTATCGCAGGGCTGTACTTACTTATCGCAAGGCTGTACTTGCTTTTAGTCGACCGCGCCCATGCCCCGCAGGGCAATCTGCTGGGCTTCTGTGAGGCCGGAAGCCCCCACAAAGCGCAGCCCCGCGCAGAGGCGATGGTCAATCACCTGTAGGCAACGCCCCGTAGCCGCCTCCCACAGCCGCACGGTCTGGTCAGCACTGCCGCTGAGGATGGTTTGGCCGTCCGGGCTAAAGGCCACCGAATTGACACCACTTGAATGTCCGGTAAACGGCTCGCCGATGCTCTCGCCCTCTAAGGTCCACAGCCGCACGGTCTGGTCATCACTGCCGCTGAGGATGGTTTGGCCGTCCGGGCTAAAGGCCACCGACCAGACAGTACCCGAATGACCGGTAAACGGCTCGCCGATGCCGTCGCCCTCTAAGGTCCACAGCCGCACGGTCTCGTCATCACTGCCGCTGAGGATGGTTTGCCCGTCCGGGCTAAAGGCCACCGACCAGACAGTACCCGAATGACCGGTAAACGGCTCGCCGATGCTCTCGCCCTCTAAGGTCCACAGCCGCACGGTCTGGTCATCACTGCCGCTGAGGATGGTTTGCCCGTCCGGGCTAAAGGCCACCGACCTGACACTACCCGAATGCTCCTGACGTATCCACAGCACCCGCCCGGTTGCCGCTTCCCACAGCTGCACTCTTCCCCCGATATCGCCAATCGCCAGTAGCTCCCCGCCGGGGCTAAACACCGCAGAGTAAACGGATCCCAGTACCTTGTTAAAGCGCACCTGCTCAAATACCGCTTCGGCTGCATCTACTTCCCGCAGGCTGATACCCGAAAAGTCCACTCCGGCTAGCACCGTTTGGGCCAGATTGGCCCCTTCCAGGGCAAACCGGTTTCGCTGGGCCATTAGTTTCACCAGATTGCCTCCGAGATATTTGGCTTCTGCAAAGGTCTGGCCGCGAGTGGTCTGCACTAGCTGAATCAGCCGCTCTCTCATTACTGATGCATCTAGCATCGGCACTGCCAAGTCCAGCACCGCCTTGGCTAGGGGTGCCTCCACCAGCAGCGGCGACAGATCGCTCAAATCATCCGTTTCAAAGCTTGCCAGGGGCGCAATGGGTAGCGGTTCTTCGTTATCCCCCATTTCTCGCCGAAAGTAGCTCGACCAGGTGTAAGGCTGCGCTGCTCCTGAAGTATGGGACTGCTCCCGCGCCACCGCCGTAAAGTCATCCGCCAGCACCCCCAGCTGGGCCAGCAGCTTGTACCCCGCAAAAAACTCCAGCATCGACCGGTGGGCCGGGCTGTAGTCGCCATCGGCATTACGAATCAGCATGGAGTTGCCCATCATGTCGTAGTGCCAGTGGTCGAGGCTTTTTTCCTCCTGCACGGCTGCCCCAAACAGCCGCCGTAGCTGGTTAGGAAAGGCCCGATAGTTGAGCGCCATGCGATCTGATCTGAGCATTTCCCACGACAGCTCGCACATGAAATAGAGCTTGTCTGCCAGAGACGTAAACGTGCGCCCCACGTCGATGTCCCGCTGC
>PYEQ01000568.1 GCA_003017785.1 filamentous cyanobacterium CCP5
GAATAATCACACCCAGTTCCGCCAGGATCGAGACGACTTCGCTTTCTCCCTGGAAGACGGCGATCGCCCCCGCCGATTGAGCCTGCAGACCGGCGGACCATTCAACCAGCTGCATCAATAACGAGTCAGCCTCTCCGGCAACTTCGGGAAACACAATCAGCTGTAAGGCCGAGACCCCGACCACCACGCCCCCGACAAGTTCTCCCAGCACCGGAGGCAGGTTAATCCGAGCACACAGTTCTCCTCCGAGCTTGGCGGCCGTATAGACGATCACTAGGCTGAGGAGAACGGTCGCTAAAATAATCGGTTCTAGCTGGGCTTCGGCTGCTTCAGCGGCTTCCGCTAGCCATATAGCTTCCCCCTGCAAACCGTCAGGCCAAGATAGTAAGCCACTGGCAAAAAGTCCGGATGTCCAATCAAGCATTCGGGCGCGGTGAACTCGTCCTATTCAATTTACATGACTGTACGAAGCCTGTTGTGTTCGTCAGGATCTTATTGCTGTGGAGATCACCAGGGTCAAGCTCAAGGCTAGGGAGGATTTAAACAAACACTCGGTGGGATAGGGACGGCATCTGCCGACGCACCTGGGCCAAGCGGGAGGGATTAATTTCGGCGATCGCCACCCCCGTGGCGGTGCCCGCATCCGCTAGCACTACGCCCCAGGGATCGATGATGGTGGCATGGCCATGGGACTGGCGACGGCTGTTGTGAAAGCCGGTTTGGGCCGGGGCAATCACATAGCAGGTATTTTCGATGGCACGAGCCTGCAGCAGGACCTGCCAGTGATCCTTACCGGTGAAGGCGGTAAAGGCTGCCGGAATCACCAGCACCTCAGCCCCCATCTGGGAGAGGTGACGATAAAGTTCTGGAAAGCGCACGTCGTAGCAAACAGACAGCCCCATGATGCCGAAATCCTTAGAGGGATAGACTCCGGGCAGACGCTGGCCAGACACCACCGTATTCGACTCTCGGTACATGTTGCCATCGGGCAGATTAACGTCGAACAGGTGAACTTTCTCATAGCGGGCCAGTTCTTCTCCATCGGGAGAAACCAGCAGAGCTGTATTAAACACCTTGCCATCCTTGGCTGGGACCGGATAGCCGCCCCCTAGCAAAGTAACCTGATAGCGCCGGGCCATGCGCTTGAGAAATTCTTCGCTGGCGGTATGAATTGCCCCTGCCTGGGCTAGCTTGGCGTCTTCGTCCCCTAGGAACGAAAAATTTTCAGGGAGGGTAATGAGTTCAGCCCCCTGACGCACTGATAAATCAATCAGGTCTTCGGCCTGGGCCAGATTTTTCTCTAAATCTGGCACGCTGGTCATTTGCACTGCCGCTGCCCGGTAAGCCTTCATCAACTATCGCCCGTCGTTAGTTTGCTGCTAGATCTTTAAAATTCTAGTGGGTTTAGGGTTCCCCAAATGAATCCCTGGCCTCAAAAATCAGCCCCGTATCGAGACTTGATATTGCTGACTTAATCGTCGGATCCGTTACCAGCCCAGGGACGTCTGAGTTCCACGGGCAGATGACTACAGTCATTAAAGACACGGACAAAAGGACCATAGGCCATGAGGTCTACTCGGGTGATAGCGGTGACGGGCATGGCGAGGCGATCTCGATAGCGACCGACATCGACCCCGAGCAAGCCGCACAGCATAATCCTCAGGGTTGCCTTGTGGGAAACTAGCAAAACGTTGCCATCGGGAAAACGTTCTTCGACTTCCTCTAAAACGGCGGCTGACCGACGGGCAACTCGAATGGCTTTCTCCCCTTGGGTAGGAGCATTCCACGCCGGATCTGCCAGCCAGCGGGTGTAGTCATCGTGAAAATTTTGGCGAACTTCTTCGGGAGACAGCCCTTCCCAGGCGCCAAAAGCCAGCTCTCGTAGCTGTGGGCGATATTCCAAAGGGAACCCGCCAGCGTCGCAAAGGGGCTTCACGGTAGCCATGGCATGGTTCAGGGGACTGCACAAAATCGCCTTCCAGTCGACATGCCGATAGGCCTTGGCAAAATATTCGGCCATCTGCTGCCCGCGCTCGGTCAGGGGCACCCCATCGCGGCTGCAGTATCGGCCGGTATTGCAGAAATAAGTTTCCGCGTTTCTCAATAGGTAAAGCGTTAACCCCATGCGGCCCTCAGGTACTCGGGAGCGCCCGCAGACGATCCCCGAGGTGGGACCGATCGGCAATGGCGTGGAAGAGGGGGCCTCGTTTGGCCAGTTCCACAATACTAACGGCCGCCACGGGCATGTCTAAGCGATCGCGATAGCGCCCCACGTCAATGCCCAGCAGCATACACAGCAGAATTCGAATCGTCGCCTTATGGGACACTAGCAGGATGTGACCATCGCTGTATTGACGCTCAATTTCGTCGAGCACTAGGGACGATCTCCGGGCAATATCCACGGCCCGCTCACCTCCGACCGGAGCATACCAGGCAGGATCCGTCAGCCACGCCACAAACTCATCGTGATACACAGCATCGACCTCGTGGGGCGGCATCCCTTCCCAGTGGCCGTACATGACCTCCCGTAGGCCATCTCGAATTTGCATCTCTAAGCCGATCTTCTCGCAAAGCGGCCGAGCCGTTTCGACAGCCCGGCGGAGAGGACTGACAAACACCGTTGTCCAGGGCACTGCGCTGTAAACCTGAGCAAACTCATGGGCCATTTCAATCCCCTCTGGGGTCAGCCCCGGGTCGTTTTCCGGGGTGCCACAGTAGCCGCCCGTGAGGCTGTAGGCAGTCTGCCCGTGACGCAAGAAATAGAGGGTGACTCCCATAGCTCTCTGAGGCGTTGGCAAAGTCCCGTAAGACGTGTTTCAGACAAGCCAATACCTAGAGGGGTAAGGCTCACTGGCTGATTCCACTCTAACCTACCGGTAAAAGCCCCCGTTGAGACTTCTCGGCAAAAAAATATGGCTCTAGGGACATGCGGGAGGCTGCCCCCCGCATGTCCTTGAGCCTAGGTAGAACCTGGCAGCTGCCCACAAAGCTTGAGACTACAAGGGCTTAACGGGGAGAGCTACAACCAAAACCAATCTTAAAAGGCATAGTTGAGGGTGCCAATCAGCTCAAAATCGGTGTCGCCAGTGCGGAAGATAGCGTTAGCCGTAGCACCCACATATAGATGCTCCGCCACAGCGAAGTCGATCCCACCGGTAAGCATCGGGTCGATTTCGCTATTGCCATCATGGTTATAGGCGATACCAGCCCCCGCATAGGGAAAAATGCCCTCGTAAATTTCTCCTTCCACGGATAGCGGCAGTCGCAACTCAACGTCATCGCCGATAATTAGCCCTGGGCGGGCGGAGATGCCCATTTCTTGTATGTCAAGCAGCTCAGCCTTGGAACTGATCACACCCGCAAAGTCGTCATTAAAACCGCCACGCACACCAACCCCGACATAGTAAGCAGG
>PYEQ01000569.1 GCA_003017785.1 filamentous cyanobacterium CCP5
CCCTGGATGAGCCCTGGGTGCCTGGGGATGCCATCAATATGTCCATCGGCCAGGGCTATCTACTGGCTACGCCGCTCCAGGTGGCGGTAATGTTTGCGATCGCGGCCAACGGCGGCTACAAAGTCACTCCCCACCTGCTCAAAGACGGCGAAGACCTCCAGGACTGGCGCGAACCCATTGGCCTCAGGGATAGCACTATCGACATTCTGCAGCAGGGGCTGCGGCGGGTGATCACTAGCGGTACCGCTCAGTTTATGAATGACCCCAATCTGCCACCGATCGCCGGCAAAACCGGCACTGCTGAGGCCGACCCTAGGGAGAACCACACCTGGTTCGGGGCCTACGCCCCCGCTGACAACCCCGAGATTTTAGTGGTGGCCTTCGGCGAACACTCGGGAGGGGGCGGTGGATCGGTAGCGGCGCCAATTGTGCAACAGTTTTTAAAGACCTACTACCAAAACTCCGAATAGGCCCCCTAGGACTCCCACTGGAGCATTAATCGGCACGCCATTGGCCAAGCAGCAGCTCGATAGCTACAGTCTTCAAACCGATGACCGGCGGCGGTTCTCATAGGATTGGGTTGGCCGGGTAGGTTAGGACATAGATATTGCCCAAGAGCCGATGCCCCCCCTACAGTCTGTCTGGCCACTACAGTCTGTCTAGTTTGAGTCGGGATTTTTGAAGGCGGATTTAGTATCCGCCAAAAACAACCGTGCCGGGAAGAGCCCTCAAGCTCTCCCCGGCATCGCCGGACATATTAAATCCGTTGGGTCTGGGTGTGGTCAGCTAAGCCAGACCTAAGCTAGCTCAAGCTACCTAGCCATCGGAGTCGTCACTCGAGCCGGAACCGGACTCATCATAGAGGGCATCCAGCTGCTCTCGAGCATCTTTGACGGAAATTGAGCGCATTACCAGCAGCGGCTCTCGAATCACGTTGCCGTCGTCATCCAGCAGTTCTGGATGGGGCACCGGCCGCCGCCCGCTCGGTTCAGGGTCAGAATTGGCCATTCGAGGCTGGGGGCCGGGGGAGCGGCGAGCATCGGTCCCCAACATCATGAGATTGCGGATCAGGTTGCCAATGGCGAGGAAGGCCAAGCAAGCGAACGCAACAATATATAGGAAGTGCCACATAGTTCAATGTCTGGGCAGGTTTCTGCCAGGGATTACCTTCGAAATGAAAACGCCGGTGCAGGGGCTATCTATATCAGGTTGCTGCTCGAACTAGGAGTCACCGACTTGACTACCCAGTAGTATCTGAGTCGCCATTTACAACACCCTTCTATTGTGCCAAAAACTTCGCTCAAATCCAGGTTAACTATCGGCCTGATTTGAGGGATTCGGGCGCTGATGGCGATGACGGTGAGCGACACCCCAGCAGGCGTGGACCAGACGATGCCAGCCCATGACCTTAGCGGCCTCGACGCCAACCTGTCCGTCGGTAGCTTGGAAGAGGGCCTGAGCGGCACGAACCTCGGTCAGGGCAGTTTTCACCTGTGCAACCAGGTCCGATGGCTGGTCGGCCTCAATTTCAGCGACGGTTTCTGACTCAAACAGATCGAGCGATCGCTCAAACCAATGTCGAAAGTCCTCCAGCAGCGGCTCTAGCACTGACTGCATAAGTTCTTTTTCGTCTGACATGGGCAAGCCCCTGAGAACGACTAAAGTACAAATTTGCTGGAAGTGCAGCACATTTGCCTTAGCTCTATCGTAACGTAGCTTAATATTTCTCTCATCACTCAGGGGATAGACCCTAGCCTAGTTCGCCCCGCTGGGACGCTGCCTCTACCTGCATGGTTGCCAGGGGCTTCCATCCGGAGCACCAAAGATCAGGATTTTTGAGAAGCCTGGCGTTGATCCACAGCCGCACCTCCGGGTCGCAGGAGGCCTTGAGTTCGGCAAATACCCACTGCCCCTGATTCTTACGGTTCACCACTTCAAAATGCCGCCAGCCCTGGACCTGCTTCTGGGCGGTCCATTTGGAGCCGAGGAGGTGGGGAAATTTTTGTTTTTTAGCCATGGCTAGGGTTAGAGATAGCGGATCACAGGGATTACCAGGCTTCCCTGAGAAACCTGAGTCAGTCAAGCCTGGGGCCGATCCAGCCGATTTTTGAGGGCCTTGAGCTGGAGCGATCGCCCGGCAATCACGGCGCGATCGCCCAGGCACTGCACGTAGATTCGCCCTGAAAATAGCTGGCGCAGCAGGGGACGACGGTAGGCATTAAAGTCTGCCTTCACGTCCGGATCCTGGGTATAGCCCATATCGGCCAAAATCCCCTCCAGGCGCTTGAGAAATCCCTTGGAGTTTTTGTAGGGAATCTCGATGGTCTTATTGTGATTCACGTAGGCCCCCAGGGACCCACCGACCAGCCCAGCCACTAGCCCCAGCTGGTTGGGAATGCCCGTATCGAGACTGACATCCAGGGTCTTGAGGGCCAAAAACGTGGTCACCAGGGCCGTACTCGAAAAGTAATAGAGGAAGGTCATGCCCCAGCCAGGACCTCGAGGGAGGGTGGGTTCGTCTGTCATGGTAGTCGCGCATCTAAACCTGCAGCATCCATCATCTCAGGAATCCAGGCGCGCAGAAAGCGGGAGTGGTGCCCCCCTGCCAGCAATAGAGGCTATTTGTTCGATAATCTACGGTAGTTAACAGTGGCAGCCCAGAACGGGCAGGTACGCACCATGATTGAAGTGGACTCCCTCAGTAAAACCTACGGATCGACCGAGGCTATCCGCGATGTCAGCTTCGAAGTAGAACCTGGCGAGATCCTGGGGTTTTTAGGACCCAACGGGGCGGGCAAAACTACCACGATGCGAATCCTGGCGGGCTATTTGCCAGCGACCACTGGCACCGCTCGGGTCGCTAGCTTTGACGTGCATACGGACTCGATGGCGGTGCGTCAGCGGATTGGCTATCTGCCGGAGACGCCCCCCCTGTATCCAGAGATGAGCGTGGAGGGGTTTCTAGACTTTGTCGGTCGGATTAAGGGAGTCGCCGCCGGGGCGCGGCCAGAACGGGTGGCGATCGCCATGGAACGCTGCGGCTTGACTCACCGCCGCTCGGACCTGATTCGGAAGCTCTCCAAGGGCTACCGCCAGCGGGTGGGGATTGCCCAGGCGATCGTCCACGACCCGCCGGTGATTATTCTGGATGAGCCGACGGTGGGCCTCGACCCGCGTCAGATTACCGAGGTGCGAGAGCTGATCCGCGGTCTGGCAGGCGATCACACGATCATTCTCTCGACCCACATTCTGCCGGAGGTGCAGGCCACCTGTAATCGGATCACAATTATCAACCAGGGGCAGATCGTGGCCACCGACAGCCCCGAACAGCTGATGAACCGGCTGGCGGGGGAGCTGAGCTATGAGGTGGAAATCAAGGGAGATGTGCAGTCGGCTCAATCCACCTTGGG
>PYEQ01000570.1 GCA_003017785.1 filamentous cyanobacterium CCP5
TTTCGCCACGACAAGGGCCGCTACGAAAACCTCCACACCGACGCGATTCGCAACACCGGCGACAACGAAGTTCACGAACACGTGATCATCGACGGCCCGGTTGGCTACCTGAAGCAGGACATGCTCCACGAAGATTTTCGGGACCTGTTTCACTGGCTGGAGCGCCACAACCGCTACTCTAACTGGGAGGCGAAGGTTTACTACAATCTGCTCACAGGCATGGCCGATGGCGGCACCATCGGGGCCAACCTATTCGGGGATGCGGTTCAGCGCAAGCGGTTTTTGAAAAAAATCTGGGTGCGGCTGCCGTTTAAGCCGCTGCTGCGGTTCATGCTGTTCTATGTATTCCGGCTGGGGTTTTTAGATGGCCGGGCGGGCTACATCTACGGGCGACTGCTGAGCCAGTATGAGTACCAGATTGGGGTCAAGCTCTATGAGCTGAAGCAGTTTGGCGGTCACCTGAATGTGACGGAACCTCCCGCTGCCCCTCTAAATCCGGCTGCCTCCCAGGTATCTCCTCAGTAATCTGCGCTGCCATGACTAAGCCTGAGTCGGATCGCCCAGAGGATAAGTTCACCGAATCAACTGGCATCGGTGAGTCCGCCTGGGTAGATCTGCGTCGCTACGACCAGTCCTGGTTTGATCCGGGACGGCCCAAGGCGGTGATTTTGCTGTGGTGGCTGGTGCAGGCGATCGCCTTTCCCCTCACCCTCCACGCCCACCATGGTCCCCGCCGCTGGCTGCTGCGGCTGTTTGGAGCCCGGATTGGCAAAGGGGTAGTGATTCGTCCCACGGCTCGGTTTACCTATCCCTGGAAGGTGAGTATTGGGGACTACAGCTGGGTGGGGGATGACGTGGTGTTTTACAGCCTGGAGGCGATTACGGTGGGCTGTCACTGCGTGATTTCTCAGCAGTGCTATCTCTGCACCGGCAGCCACGATGTGACTGACCCTGCCTTTGGGCTAAAAACGGGGGCGATCGCCATCGAGAATGGGGCCTGGGTCGCGGCCGGTTGCTTTGTCGCTAATGGGGTGACGGTAGGGACGAATGCGGTGATCGGGGCCCGCAGCAGTGTCTTGCGATCGATGCCAGCGGGCCAACTCTGTTGGGGCAATCCCTGTCAGCCTCGACAGCCCAGGAAGATGGCCGATGGCTAGCAAGAAGGAATGGCTGCGCTAGACTTCAGGCAGCACCCATTTCAACCTGAATTGATGGTACAAGTTCCGCAAAATCTCTCCCTTGACGTTGCCTCCCTCTTCAAAGCGCTATCGGAACCGATCCGGGTTGAGGTGATTGAGCTGCTGAGGGATCAGGAGATGTGCGTTTGCGACCTGTGCGATCGCCTCGGTGTGGCCCAGTCAAAGCTTTCCTTTCACCTTAAGACTCTCAAGCACGCAGGGCTAGTGCGATCGCGCCAGCAGGGTCGCTGGATTTACTATCGCCTGAACCTGGCTCGACTGGTAGAGCTAGAAGAATACCTGGCTGAGTTTCGTCGCCACAGTCCTCGCCTGCCCGCCCGCATCTGCACCCCTGACGACTTCAATCAATAACATTTAGGCAGCAAAGCACAGTGTATTCAGGAACACTACTGGCTTGACATATCAACCAAACTTGAAATGATAAGAGCAGATAAATCTCGCCCAGTCAGGTTGTGAGGTCGCGGTCAATGAGCCCAGATCAAACCCATCAAAGTCCAAAAGCCGTCCAGGCCGGTAGCGGGCTTAGTTTTTTCGAACGCTACCTCACCCTCTGGGTGGGCCTGTGTATTGTCGCTGGTATTTTTCTAGGTCGCCTTTTTCCGGGCATTGCCGTGGCCCTGGATGCCATGAGTCTCTATCAGGTGTCGATTCCCATCGCCATCTGCCTGTTCTGCATGATGTATCCGATCATGGTGAAGATCGATTTTTCCCAGGCCAAGCGAGCGGCTCAGACGCCCAGGCCGGTGATGCTGACCCTGGTGATTAACTGGCTGATTAAGCCGTTCACCATGGTGGTATTTGCCCAGTTTTTTTTGGGCTGGCTGTTTCGGCCCCTGCTAGCTGGCACCGAGCTGATTCGCGGGGCTGAGGTAGCCCTGGCGGATTCTTACATTGCCGGGACGATCTTACTGGGCATCGCCCCCTGTACGGCCATGGTGCTGATGTGGGGCTATCTGTCTTTTAGCAATCAGGGCCACACCCTGGTGATGGTGGCGATTAACTCCTTGGCGATGCTGTTTCTATACGCGCCTTTGGGGCGCTGGCTGCTGGCGGCGAATAATCTGGCCGTGCCCTGGCAAACCATCGTGCTATCGGTGCTGATCTATGTGGGGCTGCCGCTGGTGGCAGGGGCCATCTCCCGGACCTGGATTTTGCGTCACCAGGGACGGGCCTGGTTTGAACAGGTGTTTTTGAAATATCTCAGCCCGATTTCGGTGATTGCTCTGCTAACAACCCTGGTGCTGCTGTTTGCTTTCAAGGGGGATCTGATCGTGCGCAACCCCCTGCATATCTTGCTGATTGCGGTGCCGCTGTTGATCCAGACCAATTTTATTTTCCTGATTGCCTACGTCACGGCCCAAAAGCTGGGAATGGTTTACGAAGATGCAGCCCCCGCCGCCCTGATTGGGGCCAGCAACCACTTTGAAGTGGCGATCGCTACGGCGGTCACCCTGTTCGGCCTCAACTCTGGTGCGGCCCTAGCAACCGTCGTCGGCGTTCTGATCGAGGTGCCGGTGATGCTGATGCTGGTGGAGGTGTGCAAGAAAACCGCTTTCTGGTTTCCCCGAGAGCCGGAGAAGGCAACGTTGCTAGATCCGCGGTGTGCGAAGCCGTTGGGGTGAGGGGGATAGGGAATAGGGAGTAGGGAACAGGGAGTAGGGAGTAGGGAACAGGGAACAGGTAGGGGTGAGAAGTTTTTAGGAGGTACTGATGAAGCGGGTCATGTTTGTGTGCAAGAAGAATTCTTCCCGTTCTCAAATGGCGGAGGGATTTGCCAGGGCTCTGGGAGCGGGCAAGATTGCGGTGACGAGTTCCGGCTTGGAGGCCAGCCAGGTGAGGCCAGAGGCGATCGCTACCATGGCGGATATCGGTATCGACATCAGCGACCAAACCTCCAATGCCTTGAGCGAATTTCAGCCCGAAGATTTCGATGCGGTGATTTCCCTCTGCGGCTGCGGGGTCAGTCTGCCCCCTGAATGGCTGACCCGGGAATATTTCGACGACTGGCAGCTAGACGACCCGGCCGAGCAGCCGGAAATTTTCCCCCGGGTGCGGGACGAAATCAAGCAGCGGGTGGAGGCGCTGATCGCTCAGCTGAGTCCGGCGGAAGCCCCTGTGGGATAACGGTGCTTGGTTTCTCCGCTGGCTTTTGCCGGGTTATGGCTGTGCAGGGGCGGAAGCGGGCAGAGTTTCCCACTTTGCCACAAA
>PYEQ01000571.1 GCA_003017785.1 filamentous cyanobacterium CCP5
CTGGGGTTCAGTGGCCTGGGGCGTCTGCAGAGGCCCGGCTTCCGGCGGCCCGCTAGCACCCACCAGGCTTTTGGGAGCAATCACCTGCTGGGGCTGGATCTGGGGATTAATCAGCGTACTGCCTGCCCCAATACAGGCCCCGGCACCAATAATCCCTTGACCAATAATCAACGCGCCGCAGCCGATATTAGCCCCGGCTTCGATGGTAAGGGTGCCCCAGCGAGCCTGAACGACCACTTCAGAGCCCAGACAAACCCCGGTTTCGATCCGTAGCTGGCTGGCAGCGTCAGCTCCGACAATTGAGCGAGGAGCGATCGCGGCCCCGGGGGCAATGTCCACTGCCCCAAACACCAGGTATTGATTTTGGAGTTCGCCCAGGGTGAAAAATGCCATTCAAGCTAAAACACTACGGTCGCTGAATCGTGGTTTCGAGAACGCGCCGCTTGACCCGGGGATCAATGCCAATCAGCCGCACATACTCGCCACTGTGCTCTTGCAGCCTGGCCTGGAGAGCCGACAGCACATCCGACTGGCTACCCTCGAAGGCCCCGCCACTTTGCCAGGCACCGCTGCGATAGCGGCGAGCATCAGCATGTTCTAAGCCCACACGATACCCCTGATTGACTAACTGCCGCACCTGCTGGGCTAGGTCCGCTGACACTGTGCCCCCGGCCCCATTTGACGAATGCCCCCCATTCTGACTGGCATTGGCATAGCTGGGCTGGGAAGCAGCCGCGGCTGGAGCAGGCGCCGCTGGAGCGCTAGGGGTTGACTTTCCGGGACGCTGAACGGTGACGGTAGCCACTCGACGCTTTCCGTTTGGATCAATGCCAAAGATGCGCACATAGTCACCAGCATGTTCCCCTAGGCAGCGCTCTAGGGAAGCCAGTACCTCCCCTTCACGATTCGACTTCACGGGCGGACAGGTCTGCCACACATTACTGCGATAGCGGCGGGAGTCGGCATATTCGGCGCCAATCCTATAGCCTTGAGCCAGCATTTGGCGGACCTGCTGCACCACCTCACCGCTGAGGCCACCACGGGGAGCAGCCCCCCCTGAAGGCGCGGAGCTCGAGGATGGACCGCTGGGGCTGGCCGATGGACTGGCCGTAACCGGCTTGCCATCGGGACGCTGAATAGTCACTGGAGCGACCCGCCGCTTGACCTTGGGGTCAATGCCGTACATGCGCACATATTCTCCGGCATGCTCTGCGAGACAACCCTCTAACGCTGAGAGCACCTCAGATTCGTGGGTGGATTGAATCGGGCTGCAGGTCTGCCAGACATTGCTGCGGTAGCGGCGAGAATCGGCGTGCTCGGTGCCAATTTTGTAGCCCTGGGCCAAAAACTGTCTCACCTGCTGCACGATTTCAGGGGTTAACTGTTGACTTTGCATCGTATTCAATCCATCGCGTTCGTTAAGTGCTTGATCGGAGCGCTCCCAGATGGGAGCCGTTTGGGCGTTACCAGCGGGGGCTTTACCAAAAGCCAAGGTCCGGCCCCCCAGGATTTCTTGGGCAAAGGCTAAGTCTGCGGGTTGAACATTGGGCAGTCGATCCGCCTGATCTTGATCGTTGATGATCGCTCCAGAGGATACAAACCGGCCCGGAGGAATTTCGACGTCCTGAACGAGAGCATGCATCATGACAATGCAGCCAGCGCCTAAGCGAGCGTTCATTACGGTGGAGCGAAACCCAACGAAACAGTTTGCTCCCACGTAAACCGGTCCCTGCACGATCACCTTTGGGGTCAACACCGTGTAAGGACCAATCCAAACACCATAATCTTGCTGATCGTCCCCCAGAATCCGGCCAGTCGCACCGGCCTGCACTAACACCCCTTCTTGCAGGCTGGTGTCAGCCCCCACAAAGACAGGCGTTGCTCCATCGGCCCGAACCGTGGCCCCTGGAGCAACGCTTGCCCCGGAGTCAATGTGCACGTTGCCGACGACTTGCGATGCATCGAAGACGGCGGCGGCTGGATCAATTTGGGGCCTGCCAGACACCGCTGAAGTGCGGATCACCATGTGTCAATGCTCTCTAAACATAGCTGCGCTTTGACGTCTGCATACCCGCTAGAGCCATTCTCCTGATAGAGCCGATCTGTCTAAGACCGGCCTAAGACCTACGCAGACGTAACAATTGTGATGGCCACAACGAGGGCTGCGATCGCCAAAGACCGGTCCAGAGGGCTACTGCGCAGGCATTGAGCGGCTGGATCGGGTGGGACGGCACTGGTAGCAGAAAGACAGCCGTCAGCCCTCAGCTGAAGTCTTCCCGCTTGCTATACAGGCTGCCACTGTCGAGGGAAACCGTATCCACAATAGCCACCACGGTGGCGTCCACAGGCCGATCCTGATAGCCCTCGTGCTGGCGAGCACCACTGCCCCGACTAATCAGCACCCATTCACTGGTGCCTGCTCCAACTACGTCGGCAGCAACCTCATAGTCGGGCAGCAGCTCGCCTGTTTCGCTAATCAACTGCACGAGCAGGAACTTTACCCCCCGGAGACTTGGCTCCTTACAGGTGCTCACCACCGTGCCTCGAACTTTTGCCAAGAGCATTAGCGATTAGCGGCCGTAGGGGCGAATACCGCTGACGCTCTCGCGGAACTGCTCAACCGCCTCGGTGTAGCGGATCGGCAACACGAACTCCAGGTTTTCGTGGGGGCGGGCAATGATGTGAGTGGAAAGCACTTGCCCGCCGTTGACCCGCTTAACATTTTCGACCCCGGCAGCAACCGAAGCTTGAACCTCAGAGACATCGCCTCGAACAATGACGGTAACGCGACCGCTGCCGATTTTCTCGTAGCCCACCAGGGTAACCCGTGCCGCTTTGACCATGGCATCAGCGGCTTCTACCACCGCCGGAAAACCAAGGGTCTCTACCATACCAACTGCAATAGCCATAATACTTACCTAAAAAACTCTCAAATGACTGAATCAACGGTCAGCGAAGGGGAATGTTTTCCCGGCGATCGCCGACAAAACCCGCTCCAGGTGCTAAAACTGCCTGACCTGAAACGGGCTAGGTTCTGAATTGTTCAACCGCCTCCGTGTAGCGAATGGGCAAGACGAACTCCAGGTTTTCGTGGGGACGCGCAATGATGTGGGTGGAGAGGACTTCTCCACCATTCACCCGCTTAGCCGACTCGATTCCGGCCGCCACCGAAGCCTGAACTTCGGACACGTCGCCCCGTACGATGACGGTGACACGGCCGCTACCGATCTTCTCGTAACCCACCAGAGTCACCCGTGCCGCCTTAACCATGGCGTCAGCGGCTTCCACAACCGCTGGGAACCCAAGGGTCTCAATCATTCCGACAGCAATTGGCATTGTTGTAATCTCCTCATTTGAACAAGCCAGCCACGGCTAACACCCGCCCCCCCTCAGG
>PYEQ01000572.1 GCA_003017785.1 filamentous cyanobacterium CCP5
CCTTTGAACTGGCCACCCTGCGACTGCGGAACATGAGCGAGGTGCTGGGCCACTGGCGTACCTACGTGCCCGACGACGCCTACCTGACCCAGCGGGGAGCAACATTCTTGTTTGATGGACAGGGCAGGCTGCTGTACGAACACCGCGATAAAAATATCCTGGGCTTTGCCGAAAATATGAGCCGCCCCCTGGAATTCCTGGCCCTCTGAGCCCGCTACACCAAGTCCAGCTCGCAAACCGTAGTTCCCCCTAAGACGAAACTCCACTTCTGGACTTGGACAGGGTCTAGAATAGGCCCCATGAATCTGCTGAGATGCCCCCATGAAGCCCACTTGGCAACGACTGTTCACCATGGCTACCGTGACCATTGGCCATCTGACATTTAGCCCGGTCTCCGCCGCTGCAGCCACGATTACCTATGACTTCACCGTCAGCCTGCCGCCTTCTTCGGCCGCCGATCGCTATCAGCCCCGCCAGGGATACTTCAGCTACGAGGCTGATTTGGCTGAAGCAACCCTCTGCCTGGGAGTGCCCTGTGTAAGCGCCTTTGAATTCCAATTTGGCCCCTGGGTGTATGGACTGTCAGACCTCAACCAGGCCAGGATGCTGTGGCTGTCCGACAGCGATTTCGAATTTGCCCTAGGGGGACCCTCCTCACCGGCTGAGCAACCGGCGTTTGTTTTGGTCTCTCCGGGGGCAAGTAGCCGCGGCGGCTTCCTGATTGACATTCCTGAATTAAATCTGAGCGTAATGAACCGAGGTGGTATTGCCTACAAACGCCGCTCAACCAGCATTACTTCGGTGCCTGAGCCTGCCATGGCAATGGGTCTCGGCCTGCTAGCGGTGCTAGGCTACTGCCTGCAGAGCCGTCGCGAATAGGGCGGATAGGCCCCATCGCTTTCCGTCTGAAGGTAAATCGAACTGTATGGTGGATCTTTCCCCATCCCCCCCTGAGAGTGCTCGCCCCTATCGAGGTCGGCTGGCTCCTACCCCCACCGGGCACTTACATTTGGGCCATGCCAAGACCTTCTGGATTGCCCAGCGGCGGGCAGAGCAAGCAGGGGGAACGCTGATTCTGCGGATTGAAGATTTGGATCGCGATCGCTGCAAGCCCCAATACGCTAATGATCTGCTGGAAGATCTCACCTGGTTTGGTTTTCGCTGGCAGGAAGGGCCGGATGTCGGGGGCGAGGCTGGCCCCTACATTCAACAGGCACGCCGGTCTTTCTATCAGCACATCTGGCGGCGGCTTTCTCAAACCGGCGCGATTTATCCCAGTCCCCACTCCCGCAAGGACGTAGCCCTGGCCCTGAGTGCTCCCCAAGAGGGCGATCGCGAAGTAATTTTCCCCCCTAAGCTGCGCCCTGCTACCTGGGAACCTGCAACGGAACCTGGCAATGTGAACTGGCGTTTTCGAGTGCTAGATGGAGAAACGATTACTTTTACGGATGAAAATTTGGGAACCCAGTCCTTCACCGCTGGGAAAGATTTTGGCGACTTTATCGTCTGGCGGCGGGATGGGTTTCCCAGCTATGAGCTGGCGGTGGTAGCCGATGACCACGCCATGGAGATTACGGAAGTGGTGCGCGGCGAAGATCTGCTGCTCTCCAGCGCGAAGCAAATACTGCTTTATCGCACCCTGGGCTGGGAAATACCGGCGTTTTATCACTGTCCCCTGGTGAGGGATGAGGAGGGGCGGCGCTTGGCGAAGCGGGATAAGTCGCGCAGTCTGCGATCGCTGCGCCACCGCGGCGTTTCTCCCGAACAGATTCGCACCCAGTGGACGCATCCTAACCCGCTGAAATAATGGTTAGTTACAGGGTCATCGAATTAGCCTGGATGCCAATCGTACCGCGTCTTACCGTCAGGAGAACAGCGCTATCCATACCGCTATAGCCCCTGGGCAAGGGGGCTAATCCCCTTCAATGACCGCCATGACAGCGACCACAGCCGCCTCTTCTTGGGCCGTGATGCTGGCTAGAAACTCAACCCGCCAGTCGATGTAGTCTTTGAGGTCCAAAATTTCCTGATGCAGTGCCCCCACCTCTGGGGCGTCGGCATTCTCGGCAATTTCCCCCTCAATTCGGGCCTGTTCTCGCCGCTGAAAATCGCGGGCCGCCTGCTGCTGCACCTGCACGCCACCGGTTTTCACTACGCAGTAGACCTCCATCAGCCGCTCGTAGTCCCGGCGCAGGTTGGGATCTTCCGGCTGGCCCGATCGCCGCCAGGCTACCACCTGATCTACCCGCTCCGGGGTCAGCGCCCTAGGCTGAGGCATCGTCATTCTGGGGGTGGAAGTAACCGTAGATTTCCTTGGCGAGCTGGGGGCCAATGCCAGGAACCGCCGCTAGCTGATCGGTGCTGGCCTCGCGGATGTAGTCGATGGAGCGGAAGGCCGCCAGGAGTTCTTTCTGACGGTGCTGGCCCAGACCAGGAATCTCGGAGAGGCGCGATCGCCGCATGCGATCGGTACGCTTCTTGCGGTGAAAACTAATGGCAAAGCGGTGGGCCTCATCCCGCAGGCGGCGCAGTAATTGTACTCCAGGCTGCTCCGGGTCGGTGGCCACCGGGAAAGATTCCCCAGGCTGGAAGATCTCCTCCCGCTTTTTGGCCAAACTGACCACGTTCAGGTCTTGCAGCAGGTTTAGCTCCCGCAGCACCTCTACCACCGCCGACAGCTGGCCCTTGCCGCCGTCGATCATCACCAGATCGGGCCAGTCGGGGTTGCCCACTCGCTGTTTGTCCGGATTGTTGGCGTAGCTGCGGAAGCGGCGGCGGATCACCTCTGCCAGGCTGGCGAAGTCGTCAGATCTGCCGGCATGGACATCGGGGTTTTTGATTTTGTAGTGGCGGTAGTGCTGCTTGGCGGGCATGGCGTCCACGAATACTACCTGGGAGCCCACCGCATCGGAGCCTTGGATGTGGGAGATGTCGTAGCCTTCGATCCGCTTGGGCAGCTCCGGCAAGTCCAGAATTTCTGCCAGATCCTGCATGGCCTGGGTGTTGCGATCGGCCACCCGCTGTTTGCGCACTAGCTCAAACTGGGCGTTGCGCTCCACCATTTCGACTAGATCCGCCTTGGACTGCCGCTGGGGCACTTCGATCGCCACCTTCCGTCCCCGCCGCTGGGTCAAGTAGTCCGCCAGGATCTCCCCCTCCGGCAGGGGGTGCTGGGACAAAATCACCGAGGGAATTTCTACCGATTCCACGGTCTGGTAGTGGTCTTCCAGGACGCGCTGCAAGATCTCACCGGGGGAGGCGGACTGGGCGTCGGCAAAGAACCCCAGCCGTCCCACCAGCCGTCCCGCCCGCACCTGGAAGATCTGAATGCAGGCGTGCTGGTCGTCGGCCGCTAGGGCGATCGCATCTCGGGACACGGT